>NZ_JBNUPM010000024.1:0-15947 GCF_050409425.1 Facklamia sp. P13064
AAAGACAACCCCTTTATTTGAGATTAACTCACAAAGGGTTTGTCTTCAGTCTGAAGTTAGACACTTTAGTCTAACTTCTTTTATAGTTTTAGTATTTTTTAAATTAAATCTTTGTCAAATCGCCTCTTCTCAGTTACCCCTTCAAGCGATTATTCGAACTGTTTTGCTTTTAGGCTACTAATTATTCAACAACTATAAATATTTTATGAATTATTTAATCCTCTTTCTTTTGGAATAAATCTTTTATTTTTTCCCAGACTGAAGGTTGCGATTCTTCTCGCTCGAGTTCTGGCTCTTCTTTGTCTGCTTGTATTTTTTCTGTCTTCAAGACAAACTGCACGGACTTGATTTTTCCATTCTTGCTTGAAGCGTAAGAAATCGGTTGATTGGCATTTCCTGTCAGTTCAGAAAGAGTCGCATCAATTTCTTGCTCTACTTCTTGATCTAAGCCGGCTGTTTTATTCTTAAACTTATTAGAACCTTGCTTTAGTTTGTCGCTGCCCTCATATAAATCATTAGAAGCGTTAACTAATCGATTCAAATTAGCGTCTAATGAAGAACTGCCTTCCACTAATGAGGCGCTGCCCTCACTTAAACTTCTAATACCATTTAAAATAGCTTGATGACTGGACACAAGCTTTCCAAGAGATCCCGTATAATCATCGAGTCCTTGATCAAATTGAGTATATTTAACTGCCAAATCTTCCACACCGCTACTTAATTTAGGTAGTTCAGCTACTAGCTCATCTGAAGTACTAACCATTGCTTGAATGGCTGCGTGAAAGTCTGAATAAGCAGTCGTCAACTCTTGACTACCTGCTTGTAGTTGCATAGTTGAGCTAGAAACTGTCTCTAAATATTGGGCTGTGGCATCAATCATCGCATTGTTAGCCGCAAGTACTTGTTCCAAATTCGCTGCTTGTGTCTGAGCAATGACTTGATCAAGCTGAGCAGCTAGCTCTTCCTTATTCTCAATTTCTGAAGCCCTGATTTGAGAAGCGACACTGGATAAGGATAGGTTTAAATTGTTTACGGCTTGCATTCCATTATTATTGCCTGCTTGCAATTGCTGCATGTCTAAACCATTCTGACCTAAAGCTGCTGTATATTGCTGATAGCCTACACTTTGATTCAATTGGGTAATCCCACTATTTAACTCCCCTATTCCGGCTTGGATTTCGATCGATGCTTGATTTAATTGTTGCAGCTTACCTAACTTTTCTGCTAGCAAGCTTAATTGATCATTCGATGCATTGATTAGTGCTTTAAATTGATCCGAACCTTGTCTCAATTCTTCGGAATGACTATCGAGCTCCACTAATCCGGCTTGCATTTGCTCAATCCCTTTTTTTAGCGTGACAATTCCGTTATTTACCCTGACAGCTCCTTCTTCTAAACGCTGACTACCACTTGCTAATTGACCAGACCCTTCACTTAATTGCAAAGCTCCATCTTTTAATTCGCCTGCCCCCTCATCTATTTGCTTAACACCACTTTGTAATTCTTCAATTTTTTCAAGCAAGTTGGCATCTTCCAAATCAAATCCCAAATTGATATTGATACCATTAATAGCGATTGGCTCCATTTCAAAATTTTCTACTTTAGCCTTGATTGAAAAATTGGCACCTTGTTTAGGTAAAACAGTATAAGTTAATTGTTTGTTTTTCCCCACATTAGCGATAGTTGCTTCTTCTGCTTGAATAGCTTTTACTTTTTCAGTATCAAAAACTAAAGTAGCCTGAAGACCATAATTATTAAAAAAGAAAGGATCCACTTGTTCACTTTCTTTAATCCTTAATTGTATTTCCAAATCGCCTGATTGACCCACCAAGTCTTGAGCGCTTACTTCTTGTTGATTAAGTAAATACTTAATCGAAATTGCCCATGGTAGTTGTTGATTATTTAATTTCCCTTCATAATACAGCTTATCTTTACCATTCGTAAAGTCGACCTTTCCCTCCTTTAGCTTCAACTCAGTCTCCGATGTCATATTTCTAACCTCAGTATAGTCACCGTAATCGGTAATATCCCCTTCCTGATCAAAAATATTAACTATATAGGCATCATTAAGACTTCCGTCATAATTTAACAGTCCATACACAACCTCCTCTTTAGCTAAATTCACTTCCCTTGCCAAAACATTGGGTAAACTGCTGCTTAAAATATTCATAATAACTATTCCACTTACCAATTTATTGATTAATTGAGTCTTCATATTTAGTGTTCCTCCTTCACGAATTTTAAACCATAAGTTAATTTTTCAATCGGCTTGTCAAATAAATAAAGCAAACCAGGTAAAACAAAAAGGACAATTAAAATAGAAAAGACAGATCCCCTAGCTAGCAGCCTTCCTAATTGCATTAAAATGCCGTGGGTCGTTATATAACCAAGTAGTGACCCTACTAAAACAATGGCAGATCCAGATGTCATAATTGAAACCGTAACATTAGAAATCGTTTCGATAATGGCTGCTTTTCTCTCAAGCCTTTCACGGTTTTCTAAATATCTTCTTGCCAGCAATATGGCATAATCAACAGTAGCCCCCAATTGAATCGCTCCTACAAGTAAATATGAAAAATAAAAAAGAACCTGATCAGTGAAATAAGGAGTGGCTAAGTTAATCCAAACAGCTGTTTCGATGGATAAAACCAAGATGAATGGAATAATTATTGATTTGAAACTAATGGCTAAAACAATGAATACAGCAGCTGTTGAGATCAAATTGACGCTCAAGTTATCCTTTGTTATGGTATCCATTAGGTCGTAAGTACTCGCACTTTCTCCCGCCAAATGGGCTTGATGAGGGTAGAATTTATCAGCTACCTCACGTATTTCCTCAACTAAGTTAAAAGATTTTTCTCCTTCATATTCCGAATCAACTGTTAGAATCATTCGACTATAGTTTTCTGATTCTAATAGCTTTAGGGTCTCTGCATCTAAAAACTCTTTAGGGATTTCAGGCCCAACGGTATCTACATAAGAAATGATCTCCTTGACCTCAGGAATTTTTTTCAACTGATTACTCAGAGCGATTTCTTTAGTCTGCTCACCTTTAGGTACAATTAAAACCATCCGATTGGACTGACCAAAGTGTTCCTTGATTTTCGCAGAATCTTGACCCAGTTTTGTCTCTGGTCCAAATATATGTTCAGGGCCGTAATAGTAGTTATTTTCCTTTTGCGCTAAAAAAGAAGGAACTACCAAAATAGCAAAAACAACTACTAATGGAAACATCATTTTAGTAACGCCCTTACCTAATCTTCTAAATTGTGGTAGAAGTGGTTGATGTTTCGTCCTTTCCATTAAACGGTAGGTTTTTATAACCAAGACTGGTAATAAGATAAAAACAGTAAGTAAGCTAATCACAATCCCTTTAGCTAAGGCTATACCTAAATCAGGGCCAATTTTAAATTGCATTAAGGTCAATGCAGCAAAACTAATGCCGGTGGTCAAGCCACTAGAAGCGATCGAACCACGTGATTGACTTAAAGCTTTGACCATCGCTGCCTCAGCTTCCATACCTAGCTGCCGATTTTCTTCAAAACGATGGAGTAAAAAGACCGAATAGTCAAGCGATACTGCTAAGAGCAAAATATTGCCAGCACCGCTGGTTACAAAGGAAATGGTACCAAAAAGCAAGTTTGACCCAGCATTTAAAAGAATTGATACCCCAATCGTTAACAATAAAATAAGGGGCTCAAACCAATAATTGGTCGTAATTAATAAAATAACTAAGACAACTGGAATCGTAACCTTAATGATTTTACCGATTTCTTCAACCGTGGATTCAGCTGCAACTGCCGTGTTAACCGCCGCTCCCTCCAAATATCCCCTATTTCCTATCAAATCGCGCAGAGCATCAACCGCTTTTATTCGCTCTCTTTCATCGATAGTAATTGAATACAATGCATTTTGGTTTTTATAATAAGCCTCAACAAGATCTTGATCATATTGATCCAATGGTTCCGTTATGTTAACAGTGTCATCTAACCAAAGGACCTCATCCACTCCTTTAATTTGACTAATTTTATCCTTAAATGCTAACGCTTGAGGAATGGTTAGGTTCTCTAGCATTAAACGCGCATTAGGGACTTGACCTTCAAACTCTTCCTCCATCATTGATAAAGCTTGCGTAGAAGGACTGTCTGAAGGAAGATAATCATTCATATCATAGTTCACCTGTACTCTAGGCACACTTAATAGACTTATTACAGATCCAATCATAAAAAAGAACAAGACAAGCTTGTCATGCTGCAATATCTTTCTAAATACTTTTTCCATACTTCCTCCTTAAATAAAAATATTGTCGTTAAATAGGATTGTTAAACGACTACTTTTAGAGTATATTAGAGCTAGATATATTAGACAATGTTCAATATAAGGACAGTTGGCCTATTTTTAGACATTTTATATTATTTGTCCGATTGTTCATTCAAGGAGGAAGTATGAAAAAAGAACGAATTACAACAACAATGACGAAAAGAGCTTTAGCTGATTCTTTAAAGAAACTAATGAATAAAAAAGCCTTAGACAAGATATCGATTCGTGAAATTGTAGAAGACTGTGGCGTCAACCGCAAAACATTTTATTACCATTTTACTAATATCTACGATTTACTCAACTGGATGTTTGAAGATGAAGCGATTGAACCGATACAAAAATATGACTATTTTACCGAATATGATGAAGTGGTGCGCTTTGCCATGAACTATGTGGAAGAAAATGAACACGTAGTTAGCTCAGCCATCAATGCCTTAGGTAGAGATGAATTGAAAAAATTCTTCTATAATAACTTCATTGAAAATATGCGTAATATTGTCGATGACATTTCAAAAGAGATGGTCATTCCTGAAGATTATAAGGACTTCCTGATTGACTTTTATACCGATTCCTTTGCTTCCCTACTGACTAATTGGACACACAACAAGGATAAAAAAGATAAGGAAAAATATATTGAATACATCTCTATTACCCTCTTTGAAGGAATACGTCCTGATCTTGAACGGACACATGAACACTTTGCTAATCAGTAACTATTAAAAACCCCTGAAGTCAGATTGGACTGATCTCAGGGGCTTTGTTTTCTTAATAAAAGTTATTTGATCTTTACTCGCCAGAAATATACTCGAAACCGTCAGTTATCAGCCCCTTTGTCATTCAATTTTTAGTCGTTAATGAATAATTTGTATGATAAGATTTTATTATCTTAAGTTTTACTGGTACAAAGTACTCAAACTAATTAAAGGTAAGGAGCCCATTGGATGAAGTTAATAATAAAACACTTAAAAAAAGATTTTAAAGAAACACAAGTCTTAAAAGACGTTAACTTTGAGTTTGAAGCAGGCAAAATATATGGTCTTTTAGGGAAAAATGGAGCAGGTAAAACGACCTTTTCAATATTATTTATGGTGAACTAGAACAAAGTGGTGGTCTCTTTTTTCTTGAAGAAAACGGAAGGCTTTCTGATATCAGCTATGAGCAGGTTGGCATGCTATTTTCAGAAAATTTTTTGCCCGATTTCTTAACAGGCTATGAGTATGTTAAGTTTTTTAATGATTTAAACGGAGAAGGTCAAGCTCCCGATCATTACCTGGATTTGATGGCGTTCTCTGAAGAAGACAGACACCGCTTAATCAAAGACTATTCGCACGGGATGAAATCGAAACTCTCGCTCCTCTCAATTATCATTGGAAAACAAAAAATAATTCTTTTAGATGAACCACTGACTTCCATCGATGTTGTAATGGCGGCTGAGATAAAGAAAATATTAAAAGAATTAAAAAAAGAACATATTTTGATTCTCTCTACGCATATGCTTGAACTTGCCAAAGAACTATGTGATGAAATAGTCATATTAAGTGATGGAAAATGCATGCCCTTTGAACACCTAAAAAAAGATGAAGATTTTGAATCGAAAATTGTCGAACTTTTAAAGGAGGACAAAGGAGGTGAATAAAATATTAACCTTTTTAATCCAATACCAACTGATTAGTTTTTACAATGGGTTCATTTTTAATTTGCAAAGAATACCTCTCATTGGAAAAATCTTTTCGAATAAGTTATATCACTCTAAATTCTTACTTAAATGGGGACCTCCCCTGTCAGTGATCTTTCAAATGATAAAACCCATTGTAACAAATATAATTTTTATCGCGCTTGTCGGTCTTTTGCTTCCTACTTTTTCGAATAAGTATGTCGAATCAGAAGAGATTATGTTTTTGAGCTATGGACCCTTTTATCTATCGATTGTGATGCTAATGATGGCAGTAGCGATTGAAATCTATAGCGCCTTTGAAAACGCTGAAGACAAATATATGCATATTAAGATCTTTAGAGTGAATCCTAGATTTTACTCTATCGCCAATGATCTTTTGAAGTATGGACCTAAAATCGTCGGATTTAGTATTGGGATGTTCCTCTTTTCTTTTATTTTCAAGATCACTTTACTTGAAGGCTTTTCATTTGTTATTTTTTCGATTGGACTAAGATTATTTATTAGAAGTATCTTTCTCTACTTGTGTCGCAACAATTATCCTCTCGGCAAAAAAGTGGCTAATTTTCTAGTTTTTTTCACTTGTGGAGTAGGCTTTCTTTTGGCAATAGTCGGTACTTTTATCGATTTAGGATTTAACTATGCCTTCTTTTTCTCGGTCATTTTTTTAGCCCCTGGTCTTTTAATGCTCGTTTTAACCATTATTTTCACTTTGAAAACTACTTATCTGGAACAATTTATTTTGAAGTCTTTAAGTATTAACGATTTACTGGAGTCCCAACAATTCGTTGATGAAATAGATAGCCAGTCCGCAAAAGTGGAAGATAAAGATATCCGAATAGGAAAGAATGATTATTCTGATGATCAAGGAATTATCTATATTAACAAGATTTTTTATGACCGAATTGGTTCAGTCTTTAAAAAGAAAATCCTGATTCGATTAGCCTTCATTGGCATCACTCTTGTTATGCTTAATGTCGTAAAGTATTTTGTTCCCCTCTCTCCTACCGATGTCAAAGGGCTCTCACAATTTATTCCATTAATATTATTACTGCTTGCTAGAAGTATGTATTTAGGTGAGTTTTTTACCAAAACAAGCTTTTACTATATGGACCGTAAACTGTTAAGCTTTCATTTTTATCGAGCGAAAGAAAATATAACTACTGCTATTGTTTTTAGAACAAAACAGTTGCTTAAGTACAATCGTCCACAATTTATTGTCGCTTTAATTGGTCTATTATTCACCTATTATCATTGGGATTTATTCGATAGTCAAAGCGTTTTAGTGATGGTCACCAGTTTAATCAGTGGGTATGTCTTTATGACCTTTCATTTTCTTTTTGCTTATTATATGTTTCAACCCTTTACCAATCAAATGAAGGTAAAAAACCCTGTCTATACTGGAATTCTCAATTTTGTCCTCTATATTTTGTATTTTAGTATGGTTAGATTATCTTCCTATACTCACTATTTGGTATTCGGCTTTTTCTTATTCGTGATCTTGTATGTTGTTTTGGGTATAATGATCGTATATTTATTTGGACCCAAACGTTTTAGACTGAGATAAATACGCAAAAGAATATGCAAAATATTTATCATTTCAATAATTTCCATCTGATAAAATGACCGTTTAAAGTCCATAAATAAACCTTTTTCTCACAGCGAATAGCACTCCCTTCTAATCCATTCCACATGACTTTGAGGGGAGTGCTTTTATTTTCTCTCGCTATTTAATCTCAATCCAATAATCGCCCAGTCTATTTTAACTCTACTACATAGACCATCTATATTATTCAAACCTTCATTTATCCGTCTGTATTTGCCTACTTTTTATTCATTTGATTTTGTTTTCCCCATTGGTTAAGGAAAAAGCTTACAGTCAAAACCCTTCTTTAACCTATACACTTAACCATTTACAAAGAATTTCCTTTATAACTTTAACATGCCTTTAAACATTATGCTATTTTGAAGTTAAGCAATCACAAAGAATGGCGGTCTTAGTTGATTGGATCCTTTGCTATCAATGAAGAAAGAGAATAGCCATTTAAAATAGAGTATAGACATTTAATTTATTGAATCAATTTTGAACCCATTTTTGTTCGGATATCATGAACAACCATAAAACCAACCAGAATAAATCCTAAATACCCATTAATTCCATAAAGGACATTTACAAGATCCTTGTAGGGCAAGAAAATAGCGATTACCATTCCAATAACTCCACCCAAAATGGTTAAGATTTTATAGCGTGAGCTTCCATCTGTGGCCACACGACCCACCCCTGTCCAGAGTAGAGGAACTGCCGTGGTATAGATTCCAGCAAAAACAATAACGGCAAAAGCTTGCGCAAATACCGGGTTCACTTTATTAGCTAATACCAATGCTGGAATATCAGCCTTACCAGTTTCACCAATGTAGCTAATTAAAGCGATACAACAAATGGCTGCTGCCCCGAAAATGAATAAAGTAGATAGAAGCATTCCTGTGTTCACTTCTTTTAATTTATTTTTTGCACCAATTTCAGATAGAAAAGCTGCAAACCACAAAATAACAAAGCCACCGTATGATGCGCCTGAAAAAAATGGATTGTCGCCGCCTACTTGAACCAAATCATAAACGCCTCGATCAATTGCGCTTACATTTTCGCTGAAGTTTGGAAAGCCAGTGATCGCAGTAATTGTTGATACAATCAGAATAAGAATAATAATAATCGGTCCTATTTTACTAAGTGCCTTGATAATTCCGTCTAATCCAAAGACAGCTGTAGCAACTACTGCAATGGTTAGAACCAATGCACCTACTCCGTTTGCTAATCCCCATTGTTGAGAGGCCGTAGCATTCGCCCCTCCACACATAACGATAAAACACATATAACAGAAAAAGGCAGAAAAATAATCAAAGAAAGCACCGATGTACTTACCGGTATAATGTTGGTATATGTCGCCGCCTCTTTCAAGTTTCAAGCGATTACCATTGGTCGCAAAGGATAAATTCGTATAGACATAAATGATTGCCGCAACAGCTATGACAATCCAAAATCGTGAGCCATAGGAAGCCTCATATTGCATTACTTCTTGCATTGTCGCAAATCCGGCCCCAATGTAAAAGGCAATACACGCGCCTGTAAATCCTAGAATCGTCCAAATGTTCATTTTTGATTTTTCCATGTTTTCCCCCTCTTTTCTACTTTCGAACATCTTGTCATTCTGAAGAAGTAAATTTTTAAAAAAAGCAGTCCATAGAACAGTTATAAAGCTATTCGATCGGGACTGCTCTTATTATTTTAGAATCTATTCACTCTATTCAAGTGGATTTAGAAGACCGTAACTTCCGTTACTGGTTGGCTCAGTGCATTTATCGCACGTTCAACCATCTTCATGCGCAATTTCTCTTCATCTTTTCGCTCCAGGGATGGATCTCCAGTAGGGTGAGGAATAGCAACTGTTGGCACAATTCGGTTCGCTCCAACAGATTGAGAAATGGTAATAATTGTAGCCATATGAACAATTGGAATACCAAAACGTTCGATTTCTTTAACGATTGTTGCTCCGCAACGTGTACAGGTCCCTCAAGTACTGGTAAGAATTACTCCGTCAACTCCCGCTTCCTTCAATTCTTTTCCTATTTCTTTACCGAATATGATGGCATTACCAACTGCCGTACCTGTACCTGTCGTGGTGTAGAATTTCTCATGAACCTTACCAATTTTGCCTTCTTTTTCCATTATTCTAAGAGAGTCTAATGGAAGAACACGATCTGGCGATTCATTACAATAGATAGGATCAAAACCACCATGAATGGTGATGAAATCGCCTGTAAGGTTAGCATGATCTTCGATATTGTATTTACCCCATTTTTGAGCAGAGGCAGACTGAATCCGATCGGGATTTCCTACCGGTACAATCCCTCCAGTAGTTACCAAAGCTATTGTGGCTTTAGTTAAGTCCTTAATTGGAGGGGCTGGCTCAACCAAGTCAAAGCTAGGCATTGGCATTTCAGTTTTATATTCTTCGTTGTTCAAACGTTTCATCAGCATCTCAACCGCACGAACGGCACCGATTTTATCGGAAAAGCCTGTAATACGCTTACCTTGCTTGAAGATCCCATCTTCTTCAGGAATAACTTGCTCGCCTGCTAATATTTTCTTCGCAATCGCAGCCATTTTAGGTAAGGCAGATCGCATATCAACTGCACTATTTCCAGTTGGAACGGTATATGCTTTTAGTCTGGTAATTTCAAGACCTGGGTTTTCTTCATACATACCTGATACTACAGGGATATCGTATTTATCCACCACGAACTGAGCAATTAAGGATGAAGCCACCCCATAGCGGCCCGCATTAAAGGAGGGGCCGACTACTACTAAATCCGGTTGAATCTCATCCATTGCTTTCTTAAATTCAGCTAAAGCTGCTTCATTGTTTTCATTGATATAGTTATCGCCACAAATAAAAGTCGCGACCACTTTACCTGCATCGCCCAACTCCTTTTCAAATCCTACGGCGGGTCCGACTGTCCCTTCCTTTAAAACGGGAGCAAAGTCGGCATTGTCTTCTCCACCAATCTGGCCAAAAAACTGATTCAAATAATATAAGATTCTTTTTTCCATTGTCTTCCTCCTCGTTCTAATACTCAGTGACCATCAAATTATGATATCCGATCTCTGAAGTGGCTCCAATCACAGCATTTAATTCACACTTCATAACACCGGTTTCAGCATCATAGGCTCCAGCCCATCCTCCTGCCAAATTGGCAATCGCTTCTGGATCTCCCAGGATACGGTCCGCTTTTGGTAATGTTACAACGTGAGAAACGTTTCCTGTTGATATTACAGCTTTTGCTTCTGGTTTTGAGTCTGCGAGTGGTTGACTGGCTCCATCCCAACCAGAACATTCATCCGTTATCAGAACAGCTTTTATCCCTTGTTTTTCTAATCGTTCAGCAATCATGACTAAGTCAGAGTCTGGATTTCCATATCCTTCTTCCGATACAATCACCCCATCTGCCCCCAACTGCTTGCATAATTTAGCAGTGAAATCACACGATCTAAATTTTCCTTCTAAGGTTGTTAGTTCTGGAACCATAACCACACCAAGGAAATTAATTTCTTTGCCGTGTTTTTTCAAAAGTTCTAAGATAACTGGATTGGTTTGATGTTGATAAGTCGTAATCTTATCGCAAGCTGCTACACAGTTGCCCGAAACGACTGCTCCATCCAGTTCTTCCAGCGGATGCAGAAGTGTTGGAATAATATTTTTAGCATCCACTCCATAGATATAAGAGTCATGGAGAAGCCCTTGAGTGATGAGCATCTCAGCATAGACTACCTTAGGAAGATCTGGATATTTAGCTGTTTCTTCTGGATTTGATCCTACTTCAAACGTTTCGATTTCATAGACTGGAGCGTCTTTTGCAAACTGTCCGACATATTCAGAGATTAACAGACCTGCCATTCGAACTGCTAATTCATGTTCATGAGCTGTTAATCCGTCGACTACCGATAGATCCACCACTAAATTAAAAGTCTTGGAGAAGGGCGTCCATTTTGCTCCTTCTCCCCACATATCAATCACACCTTCTTGGAAGCCGACAATATCTCCAATTGTAACGATAGCAACGCCTTCTAATACGTTATAAGCTCCATTCCCAAGCTGGCCAGTCTGCGAAGTTATCCCAGCAAATCCAGGAACACCTTCTACTTTTACCCGTGGTTCAATGACATCTTTTACCGGAATGATGCGTGTCTTTTCACCTGGTTTAGCGATATCGACAGTAACCTCTTTAATATTGTCCAAACTCTTAATATAATTGACTAATTCTTCGCGATTTAAAACGAGTTTTTCTCCTACTACTTCATTTTTATCGCCAAAGACAACATCATTAATTTTTACTTTACGTCTTTCTAGTTTCAAATTGATTCCCTCCTATTTGTTAAAACGATCTCCCAACTCACTTACCTCTTTAAGAGCTACTTTTAAAAGCTCGTAATCAATAAATTCGTAATCCTCCTTATTCTTGTAATCCACTGTATGGGTAGCTAAAGAGTTTTGTAAAAGTTCTATGCTATTTTCAATTGCCAAAAGAGACTGAGTGTTATCTCCTTCTGGTTTATCTGATATCAAGATCGACCGTACGGGAGAAAAATGCATCCGACCACTGGCGGCCAAAGGAGATGTCATTAAATAATGTCCTTTGTGAATCAAGTCACGTGCCTTTTTCAAAACAGCTAATTGATCACCTTCAACCAAGATTGTGTTACCGCTTTCATTGACGGTTATATTATTCGTTAAAATCATATCACCACCTCTATCTTTTCACTTTTAATGAAGACAATGCTAACGCTTACATCCAATAATAAATTGTGGGTTGAAACCATCTCATCACCTCACTGATATACTAACTGTTTTTCATATGAATGTCAATTGTATTTAGATAAAAATTTTGATTTATTTAAAATAAAAATTTACATAAAAAAACCTTAAGATCTTTTTACTAAGACCTTAAGGTTTTTAACTATATTTCATTCACTCTTAAAAGAGAGATTCTTTAATTCTAGAAAGAAAGTCTTCAATATGTTCGTAAGCATATTGTTCGGCTGCCTCTTCATCTTGATCTTCAATCGCTTGCACGATTTTACGGAAGGTTCTGGTAAAGATAGTCATATCATCAAAGTAATCATTACAATAATGCCACAATCTTTCGGTATGTAAATGAAGATGAGCTAGTGTTTCTTTTAACCATCGATTATCACAAGCTTGAAAAATAATTTGATGGAATCGTTCATCTTCGTTGATAGCCTCTTGATAACTTGCTGTAGTAGAATAAGATTCTAAATTTTTAATAATTTGCTTCAACTCTGCTAATTGTGAGGGGGTGATCCGTTTTACGGCTTGACGAGTCGCATAGGGATCTAGTTGCTTTGTTACATCAAATAGCCCCTTGATATTACGAAAATCAATAGGAGCAACTTGTGCTCCAAACCTTGGCACAATATTAATGAGATCATCTCGCTCTAGCTCTTGCAAGGCTGATCGAATCGGTGAACGACTTACGCCAAACTCTTCAGCTAGATCAACTTCATTGAGTATTTTTCCGGGTTTATATTCAAACTCAATGATGCGACGCTTCAATTGATTATAGATACTTAAATTTTTCTGATCCAATCTTCTTCACCTCTTAGCTATCAAGCCATTCTGTATAATACTATACATAGACCTCACTTATTATAACCTCAATCTTTGAGGAAAATCAAATATTCTTTTACTCTAATTATTCCAAAATACTATCCGCTGTGCCATCAAAGCAATTTGTTAAATTATAATCTATAATCGCCCGAAAACACTCATAATTGACATAGTTTCTTTCAAATTGCTAACTCTTTATCATTGAAGTTATATTTTTTCTAATCCTTATTCTATACTGACTCTTTGCGAAATTACTTAGTGGAATGTAAGAAGTATTGTTAAACATTTTTTGAAGATAGAAGAACCTTTAATTATATAACATAAACAGTCCATTGCCCTAATTTAAATTGAAATAATAACATTTATTTAACGATGAATCTTTTTGATGGCTTACAAATATTTAAATAATAACAATAGTGGTGCCAACTAATGATGACCTCTTTTTTAAAATTTTTACTCAAACTAGAGTATACAGCATATGAAACGTTACAAAGAATTGCTTCACATTCTTTAAACTAGTACTACACTATATTTAAACAATTTAATTATTCCAAATTGCTATTATTATGGGTTACATAATTAAATTTTAGTCACTGAGTAAATAAAACTTTTGCTGCGCCCTAAAGTTAAACCAAAAACCTAACTAATTAGTGTACATATCTCATTACTCTTTTCTATGAGTTTCTTAGACATTAACAATTAGCACTGATTCTTTGCCCGCCGGTACCTCACTTACAATTTTTCCTTTTTCAAAAAATACTGCTCCACCTCTTGCTATCTCATATCCTTCTCCATCAAGACAATACGAATTTACATATAATACTTTATCTCCACACTTGAAGGACTGTTCAGAGTATTCCTGTTTAATTTTTGTATTCCATTCTCGAAAGTTGAAATCTGTGTATACGGGCCAGAGAATAATATCTGTATTTAAATTTTTTAGTGCTAAACAATTTTGTTCCTCCCATAGATCTCCGCATAATCCAACCGAAAACGTTTTTCCTAAATAGTCAAATTGACTAAACCCTTTCCCTTCAACATAATGACAGTCAGCAATTTTTTCTTTCCATCCTGTAGATACTCTTCGAAAATTGTTCAGCGCATTTCCGTTTTTATCTAAAGTTAATTGACTGCTATATATTTTATCCCCATCTTTTTCGATATAGCCAAAAGAAACAGCAGTTTGATATTCTTTTGCAATAAAACCAATTTGACGAATTAAATCAGAATCTTGTGTTAATGCAACCTTGTTATCTTTTTGATAATTCCAATCCAAACATTCAAACCCTTGAAGATAACTTTCTCCGAAAAGTACTAAATCTGCTTCTTCTGAGTATTTTTTTAAAACTTCGATCATTTTATTTTTATTATATTCTGTGTCATTTGTTATAAAACCTACCGCAGCTAAAGCAACTTTCATATTTGTACCTCCTCCAATATATTTTAATTAAATGCTACATACTTCATTAAAAGCGCGATTGATGTGTTTTTTAGAAATTTTAACTATGCTTATTACCCATTCTTAAAAAGTGATTCTTAGTATTTTTTCCTCTCAATCACCAACAGTAATAGAAACTATTCTTTATTCTACCTCTCATTTCGTTTCACATGTTACTGTTTTCAACATCATTAAAATACTCATTCCACATAGACCAGCACATATTTTTACTAACCCTTTCAATTTTATTTCTATAAAATAATAATATCAGAGTATATCGTCTATATTCAATGCCTATCGTTCCTTAACAATTATTGGTTTAGAGCATAAAAATAACTACATCTATTTACTTTTTACAGCAAACACATAATTAAGAAGACTTTATACGATCCATAATGATTTGACACTAACGTACGAAGCGGTTCAAAATATCAGTGAATATTCAGAAAAAAAGATGTCTTTAATAATATTTTTCATCCGTGGTCAATCAATTAATGGGAAACCAACGAAGAGAATACATTCAAGCCAATGGTTACGAACGCGCATATAAGTATCAAAGCCAACAAAATGGTTATTATGAACCCTGCTTACAAGGAACTGAACACATCATTTCTGACACCTATAAAGAGTTATTGTTTGTGGCTCGCAAGACATCTACCAGCACAAGTTGACATAGGTGCTAGGTTCACCGTTTAAAAAATACCTTTGCAACCCTTCCTAAAAAGAACTCTACACTCTTCAAAGAAACCGTTAAAACCCATTTTAAGTTTACGGATATGGACTCAAAACAAGAGACTAAAAATAGATGCATCAGTAACTCTATTGATCAAAAAATTACAAAAGCCTGTGAGATTTTAGATAATGGTTTTGAAAATGTCTTTCAATATACAGTAATTAGTAAAGGAAACAATCGACTAAAACTAACAACTTTCTTAAAAGATTACGCTAAGAAGCACGTCGAAGATAAAAAATTATTAGTCTCTTTCTTAACCGTTCATCAGCCAATCGGTTAATTGGAGCTGTCATGATAAACACACATGACGAATGACTCAGTTCTACAAGAAAGTATAGCATGTCTTTTCAATAAAAGAAGATAGAATCATTGTATAGTTTTTTTACACTAGATTATGGACTTGACTCTTCTGATCTAGAAAAATTCGTATAATATTTGTAGTTTTTCTATTTATCTACTATCATTTTAGCCTCCACAATACCCTAATTTGTACTAATGGTATAATTAGGATCCGTGATTTAAAACTATGTACTTACCTACATTTTTTGGTTCTATAATTTATAGGGTTGATGGCCGAAGGCCTCAACTCTATTTTTTACT
>NZ_JBNUPM010000025.1:0-15228 GCF_050409425.1 Facklamia sp. P13064
AAAGTAAAAAATAGAGTTGAGGCCTTCGGCCATCAACCCTATAAATTATAGAACCGAAAAAATCCGAATAGTATGTAGAAAGATTGTCAAATAAATCAATGGATTTATTACTCACTCCACTGATGCTTCTCTAAACGTTTAATCTATAAGAGAGCATCAATAGTTGGATTGAATGTTCTTTCTATAACTATTCGGATTATTTTTATTTATGAAGAGCAATTCCTTTATTAATACCTTTTATTTGGTGGAATTATTTATTGTATTATGATCGTATCGTGTACAAAAATATAAATAATAAGATTGATATTTAAACGGATGTTAACAAACAATCTCCTATTCAACGGATAGGAGGCTATTTGTTAACATAGGAATATAGACCTTTAAATTTACGTGAATTAATTACATATTCACATTATGATAAACCTTTTGCACGTCTTCATCATCTTCTAATGCATCAATTAACTTCTCAAAAGTTTCCAAGTCTTCTGCGTTGAGGTCCACTTCAGTCTGGGCAATCATTTCAGTTTCAGCCACTGAAAAGTCAGTAATACCAATACTTTCCAGGCATTCTTTAATAGTGCCGTAATCACCAGGTTGACCATATACAACCACAGATCCTTCTTCAGTATAAACATCTTTGACATCGAGATCTGCTTCCAATAAAGCCATCGTAATGGTTTCTTCATCTTGGTTTTCCATCACAAAAACAGCCACATGATCAAACATATAAGAAACGGATCCAGCAACCCCCATATTTCCACCGTTCTTATTAAAGGCCATGCGAACATTGGCGGCAGTGCGGTTTACGTTGTTTGTTAAAGCATCCACGATAATCATTGAACCATTCGGGCCAAAACCTTCGTATCGCAATTCTTGGAAGGTCTCATCGGCCGAGCCTTTGGCCTTGTCAATGGCTTTGTTGATGACGTGAGATGGTACATTATAGGTTTTAGCACGATCGACAACAAACTTTAGTTTCTGGTTGGTCTCCGGATCTGGGTCTCCTGATTTGGCTGCTGCATAAATTTCAATGCCAAATTTTGCATAAATTCTTGAGGTTTGTTGATCGGTTTTCGCTTTTTTTTCGCGAATGTTCATCCATTTACGACCCATTTAATTCACTTCACTTTCATTATAGTCTGTTTGTATTATAGCGAAAAACAAGCTTCATTTATAGAATTTTTTCAAAAATTTTTAGCTTGCAAGATTTCTGTCAAACTTTTGATAGCAAAAGAAAAAAAGCGACTGCTGAGTCGCTTAAAATTAATCTTTTGGATACAATTTATCTATTCGCGCTTGTAAATCTTTATCATTGACAAATTCCTCATAGCTGGTATTCATGCGATCAAAGGCCCCAGTTGGAGTAATTTCAATTACACGATTGACTGTTGTATTTAAGACTTCGTAGTCATGTGAGGCGATGAGAATAGCGGATTTAAATTTAATTAAACCATCGTTTAAAGCAGTAATGGATTCAAGGTCTAAGTGGTTGGTTGGTTGATCCATCACTAAAACGTTGGCTTTCGATAGCATCATTTTTGAAAGTAAACAGCGAACTTTCTCACCACCAGAAAGGACGTTGACAGGTTTTAAGACATCATCTCCTGTAAAGAGCATGCGTCCTAAGAAGGAGCGTAAGAAGGTATTGTCACTTTCTTCTTTAGAAGCATATTGTCTTAACCAATCGACAATTGACAACTCGACTCCATCAAATTCATCGCCCGAATTACGTGGCAGATAGGTTTGTGAAGTCGTAACACCCCATTCAAAGCTTCCCTTATCTGCTTCCAAGTTTCCCATCAAGATTTCAAAAAAGGCTGAAATGGCATTGTCATTGCGGGAGACAAAAGCCACCTTATCATCACGATTCAAAGTGAAAGTAATATTATCAAAGAGGGCTTCACCGTCAATTGATTTTGACAGTCCTTCTACGCTAAGTAAATCATTACCGATTTCACGTTCAGGTGAAAAGCCGACAAATGGATAGCGACGGCTGGAAGGTTGAATGTCATCCAGGGTAATTTTTTCTAAAAGTTTCTTTCTAGAGGTCGCTTGTTTTGATTTAGAAGCATTAGCAGAAAAGCGCGCAATAAAGTTTTGTAATTCTTTAATTTTTTCTTCTTTTTTAGCATTTTGATCCGCTTGCAATTTAGCGGCTAATTGACTGGATTGTAACCAAAAGTCATAGTTTCCCACATAAATTTTTATTTTACCGAAGTCGACATCCGCCATATGAGTACATACTGTGTTTAGGAAGTGACGGTCGTGAGAAACAACGATGACAGTGTTTGGGAAGTCCATGATGAAGTTACTTAGCCAATCAATAGCTTGAGCATCTAGACCGTTAGTTGGCTCGTCTAGGAGCAGATTGTCCGGTTTACCAAAAAGTGCTTGAGCCAGTAAAACTTTGATTTTATCAGCTTCGATAAGCTCACTCATCTTGGCTGTATGTTGTTCAGTAGGGATTCCTAAGCCTTGTAACATATTAGAAGCTTCTGATTCAGCTTCCCAACCACCCATTTCGGCAAACAAACCTTCTAATTCGCCAGCGCGCACCCCATCTTCATCAGAAAAATCAGCTTTCATATAGATGGCATCTTTTTCTTTCTTTACTTCATAAAGCTCCTTATAACCCATCATCACGGTTTCGATCACTTCATAGTCTTCGAATCCGTAGTGGTTTTGGTTAAGAACAGCTAATCTTTCATTAGGATCCATGGACACATTTCCCGTTGTAGGTGCAATGTCACCTGATAAAATTTTTAAAAAGGTTGACTTACCAGCACCATTGGCTCCGATCACACCATAACAGTTGCCAGGTGTAAAATTAATATTGACCTCATCAAATAATTTCCGGTCTGGGAATTGTAAACTAACATTCGATACATTGATCACAAACATAACCTCCATCTTAGATTCATAGACATACGCCTTCATTCTAGCATGATAAGGACTAAAAAGCATTAAGAAATATAGTTTATTGATAAACTTATTAGAAGATAAAAAACTCTGTCCATTTAGGGACAGAGTCAAAATTTTATAGACTGCGTAACCAAGCTAAGAAGCGTTTGATTATAGAAGGATCTTGCGGACTTGACAGTTTAGTCTGATTATCACGAGCGGGATTTAGTTTACTGAGTCGAATTTTGCGACTCTGTTTTTCTTTAGCTAAGCGCTCATCGAGATCTTTTTGACGTTGGCTGGCTCGCTCGATTAAAATTTCTTGCGAGTTGATTTTTTGGTCTTCAATGATAACTGGGCGGATATATTCGCCGTTTACTTGCAGTTCACGTGCTTTCATATTATCAGCTAATTGAAGCTCTAAATAGTCCACTATATCGGCCTCGATATCCTTATCTAAGATCGGGAATTCAATTTCGACACGCTTAATCATATTGCGCGTCATCATATCAGCTGAAGAGAGGAATAGGTGGTTATCACTATTATGGTTAAAGTAATACACACGGGAATGTTCCAAAAAGCGACCAACAATTGAACGTACACGAATATTATCAGATATTCCAGGAATGCCCGGTTTCAAACAGCAGATACCTCTAACAATTAGATCAATTGAAATACCCGCTTGACTGGCTTCATAGAGCTTTTGGATGAGGGGAAGATCGGTTAAGGAATTCATTTTAGCAATGATACGACCATTACCGTATTGTTTTTGAAAAGCAATTTCCTCATCAATATAATCCATTAGAGAATCCCGAATGGCAAAAGGTGAAACATGTAAATGTTTATAATCTGGCAAGCTGCTATAACCACTTAAATAGTTGAAGAAATCAGTAGCATCATCCGTTAAACCAGGGTGCGTCGTAAATAAGCCCATATCGGTATAAATTTTTGCTGTTTTGTCATTGTAATTACCTGTTCCTAGATGAAGGTAAGGTTGGATTTTATTATCCTCCTTGCGAATGACCAGTGAAATTTTGGAATGGGTCTTTAGTTCACTAACACCATATAAAACGTGACAGCCTGCTTCTTCTAATTCTTTGGCCCAATAAACATTATTTTCTTCATCGAAACGTGCTTTTAGTTCCACCAACACGGTAACTTCTTTTCCGTTTTCGGCAGCGGTTTTTAAGGCTGAGATAATGGGAGAGTTTTTAGAAACTCTGTAAAGGGTCTGTTTAATGGCAATGGTTTGAGGATCTTGAGCAGCGTACGCTATTAAGTTAACTACCGGATCAAACGAATCATAAGGGTGGTGGAGGAAGATGTCATGGTCTTTGGCCTGGGTGAATAGGTCTTCTCCTAAATGTTTGGGATTCAGGTAGGGTATATGCTCCTCAAATAAGAATTGAGGGTTATTTTCACCAATTTCTTCTCTTAAGGCAAAAAGGAAAGTTAAATCGAGCGGCCCGTCAATTAAGTAAACAGCATTTTCTTCCAACTCAAAAACTTCTTGTAGATAAGTAAGGTTTTGTTCAGAAAAATTCATTAAGCGTGAGCGGTCAATTTCAAGCCGGACAGCCATTCCATTTTTTCTTTGTTTGACATAGTCTTCAATTAGAACTAACAAATCGGAAGCACCGTCTTCTGCAATTGAAAAATCTGCATTACGTGTAATTCGAAAAGGATAAGCAGCCACAACTTCATAGCCTTCAAAAATACGATCAAGGTGGTGGATGATAATGTCTTCCACTAAGACGATGGTATGGACTTGTCCTTCAATAATGAAATAACGTTCAATCAGCTGAGGAATAGGAAGAATCGCTCGATGCTCTTTGCCATCCTTTTCCAGCTTAACCATAATATTTAAAACTTTATTGACAAGGTGAGGGAAAGGCCGGTAGGCATCGATTCCTAAAGGAGAAAGAGTCGGTAAGAGTAAGGTCTTAAAGTAATAGTCTATTTCTGCTTGTTCAGATACGGATAATTCACCGATGGACTTCATTTGGTAGCCAGTATTTGGCAAGAGAGGCATTAATTCATGGTAGCGTTGGTATTGTTTAGCGACATTGCGTTGATTGCGCTGACTAATGTTTTCTAATAATTCTTCGGGTGTTTGGCAGGTTTTATTTTCAGAAACCTCCACACCAGCAAGGTATTGATCGTAAACTCCCGAAACTCTGACCATAAAGAATTCATCGAGATTTGAAGAGGCAATGGCTAAGAAATTTATTTGTTCCAGTAAAGGATTGGTCATATCATAAGCATTGTCAATACAACGTAAATTAAAGTCTAGCCAAGATAATTCGCGGTTAAAATAAAAGTCAGGATTATCAAATTGTCCGCGATTTTTTCTTGAGTTAGAAATGCGCTTATCCTTATTCACTGTTTTCTTTTTCTTTTTTTTGGTCTCAGTCATTTCATTTCTCCTCTCAGTTTTCTTTAAGCCTCTATGTCAACATACTTTAGTTTTAAGCTTCCATCTAAGCTACGAGCAATATGTTTGGCGTGACGATCTGCTCGATATTGCTCGGCTACCACAGGGCCATTGTGATAAAGGGTTAGGATATAGTCTTTTTTCTTTTTTTCTAATTTAATATTTTTAATCGGAGAAGTTTTAGAATCGTTTAATGATTGGCTAAATTTTAAAATACCTCCTAAAGCTTGTAGTTCTTTTATATCTTCACTACTAAACCAATTGCTGAAAGACTGACAATATTGATTGAGTAAAGATTTATTACGATAACTGCTTAATAAAGCTAAGCGGACACGGTCGCGATGTGAAAAACCGGCCAAATCCATATTGGATAAAAGATAGAAAGTTGTCTGGGAATCAGCTTCTTTAGAGATGAATTGGCCACATCGGTAGAGATAACTTGCCATTTCTAATTCAACTTGCTGAGCATAGGAATAATCCATTTGTCCTAAATCAGTCAGTTGTTTATAAAGATCGATCGCTATTTTACTCCGAATTTCTGCAACCTTTGGATGCACTTTGAAATCACGACATACTTTGGCGACACTTCGAACGTGAATATGCTCAGGATTAATAGGCTGGTTAAAATGATCATTCAAGTAGTAAGTAATAACACCATCTCTCAGCCCTTGTCTAGAAATGAATAGGGTAGGCGCATTGACGATTTGAAAAAGCTCAATTAATGCTAAGTTAGCTGGAATAATGATGTCAGTTCGATCAGAACTTAAACCGTCAATATCTTGCATATCTTGGTAATTTGTTGACTGGAATAGGTCGAGTGTGGTGTTTAGATTTTTTTCAGAGAGTCGATAACCATGTAAGCCAGCAATGGGATAATTCTGTAGGCGTTGATGAACTTGAGCGATATTACGCGCAGAACCACCGACCGCAACGATCGGGTACTTAACCTTCTTTAGCCAATCCAGTGACTTAAAAGTTTTTTGTAAATAGCGTCTTGTCTTTTCAATGGCTGTTGAATCATTATGGTCTTTATCTTTAAAGAACTTTTCCTTCAAGCTGACTACGCCAAATGGAAAGGAATGGTATTGTTTAATCTCTTTGTTTTCTGACAAGGTTATTTCACAAGACCCTCCGCCCATATCGATAGTCACCATATTACGATTAGGTAAGGAGTGCGAAATAGCGTACTGGCCCAGCGAAGCCTCTTCTTTTTCTGATAAGATGCGAATTTCAATGCCAGTTTCTTCTAATACCCGCTGTATGATTTGCTCTTGGTTAGCTGATTGACGAATAGCTGCTGTAGCAAAGACAATTAACTCCTCAATTTTATGTGCTCGAGCGGCATAGTTAAAACTAGCTAGCGTTTCAGTTAGTTTCTGAATCCCTTTATCAGACATCATTACCTGGTCGTTTTCATCTTTATTCAAATATTGAGATAAACGTGCAGGCGCTTTAAGGTTAGTAATTTCATGAACATCATAATATTGATCGATTGCATAAATCACCATACGAATAGTATTTGAACCGATATCAATTAAACCTACTTTATTGGAATACATATATTTCCACCCATCTATTGTGACTTAGTAACATCTTGGTCTTTATTTTTTATTTAAGACTTCTTCAATGGCAGCAGCAATCTCGGAAGAGTGAGAAACAACCTTTCCGTTAAGTTTGATCAATCCCACAGTGTATAAGTTAACATAGGCGAACTGTGATTCTGCAACTTCTTTGAGTGCTTCAATTTTTTGAGGGTTATCCGCGCCTTGTTGACGGGAGTCTGAAAATAGACCAATAATAGGAATGCCGGCTTGGTAGGCAATACCAATTTCACTGGCTACACCTGGATCAATGGTTTGTCCATCTAAGACGGCCAAAACGATATCACTTGCTAGCACTGCTTCCGTATCCAAACGAGCAATCATCTTTGAATCGGCATAGGCTTGCTTATCGTTAATTTCAGCTTGTTCTTGTGGTAAGAAAATATCTAAAGAAGGTATGGCTTGTCTTAATTCATTAGCAACTTTTTGGTTGAAGGCTAGTTCCATTTCATTAAAAAGGGGACTTGCAAAATATAATTTAGTCATGATTAAATCCTTTCTTTAAGTAAGTTTTTTAATTGCTGATACTTCTATTATAGTAAATTTTTTTAGTTTGGTGTATCAATTCTAGGAATTCCATGAAAATTAATTGATTCACAAAAAAGGAGTGGCTCAACTTGAGCCACTCCTCGAATGAGTTGTTAATTATTCAGCAAAAAATTTTAAGCGTAGAGCATTAAGTAAAACAGAGATAGAAGAAAAGCTCATAGCTAAGGCGGCTATCATTGGGTTAAGTAAGGGACCACCAAATAGATAGATAACGCCCATCGCAAAAGGAATGCCTATCACATTATAGAAGAAAGCCCAGAAAAGGTTCTGTTTGATATTGCGGATAGTCGCATGACTCAAATTAATAGCGGTCGGAATGGTGGTTAAATGGTTATTCATTAACACAATATCAGCAGATTCAATCGCAATGTCGGTCCCAGACCCGATCGCCATGCCGATATCAGCTTGTGCTAAAGCAGGGGCATCATTAATGCCATCACCGACCATAATCACTTTATTGCCGGTTGCTTGTACTTCCTTTACAATACGTGACTTATCTTCAGGCAAAACTTCGGCAAAGACTTTATCCACTCCTACTAATTGACCGATATGTTCTGCTGTGGCTTGATTATCACCTGTCACCATCATCACCTTAAGACCCATTGCTTTGAGAGTTTTTATTACTTCCATACTCGATTCTTTTATCGGATCTGAAATGGCTAATAAGCCTTGGAAATGGCGGTTAATTGCATAGAAAATAACAGTTTTGGCTTCATGACTCAGTTTATCTGCTAGTGAGAGAAAATCTTGAGGGATGGGTTGGCTTAATATTTCTTCCATTAAACGCTGGTTACCAATATCTATGTTTTCGCCATTAATCTCAGCAGTAATTCCCTTACCTGTAATTGATTGGATTTGCTTCAAAGCCTGATATTCTATGCCGAAACTTTCGGCATAATCGACAACTGCCTTGCCAAGAGGGTGTTCTGAGTTGGCTTCAACACTTGCTAACTTACTTAATAGAATAGCTTTATCTTTTTCATCAACAGGATAAAAATCAGTCACACTCGGTTGACCTTGGGTGATAGTCCCTGTCTTATCAAGCAAAATAGTATCTGCTTGGTGAGTAGTTTCTAGACTGGCACTGCTTTTAATTAAGATCCCTTTTTGTGCAGCATTACCTGTTCCCACCATGATAGCTGTTGGAGTGGCTAAACCAAGCGCACAAGGGCAAGCGATAATTAAAACACTAATAAAAATCTGTAAACTGAAAGTTAAGGATTGATTCATTATAAAGAACCAGAATAAACCACTGATTAAGGCAATCACCATAACAGTTGGGACGAAATAAGAAGCTACCACATCAGCAAATTTAGCAATTTGAGCTTTGGAAGATTGAGCTTCATTAACTAATTGAATAATTTGAGAAAGCGTAGTGTCTTGCCCTACTCGTTCTACCTCCAGGGTAAAGCCACCGGTTTTATTTAAACTAGCTCCAGTTACGCAGTCGCCTTTGCTTTTATTAACCGGCATGGCTTCACCAGTTAACATCGATTCATCGACACTGGATTGACCTTCAAGAATGATTCCATCCATTGGAATGGTATCTCCAGGTCTAATTTGCAAATGATCTCCTGGTTGAATGCGTTCGGTTGGAACAATTTCAATGGAGCCATCCTCTTTAATTCTACGTGCCTCTTTAGGTGCTAAATCCATTAGGGTTTTAATCGCTGAAGAAGTTCGTCCTTTAGCAATGTCTTCTAAATACTTGCCGATTGTCATTAAAGAGACAATTACTGCAGCTGATTCAAAGTATAATTCAATCTCTTGACTATTTTGAAGAGGATTGATGAATAGAAAGAGCGTTACGACTAGACCTTGAACAAAAGCGGCTCCACTACCTATTGCGACTAAGCTGTCCATGTTGGGGTGGCCATTCAAAAGACTCTTGAATCCACGAATAAATAAATCTTTACCTAAATATAAAACAGCACTACTTAAAATCATCTGAATGAGGGCATGAACGCTTGGATGTTGCTTTATTGAAAGAGAATCCGGAATAGGAAGGCCAATCATTGGACCCATTGCTAAAAGAAAGAGTGGCAGAGTGAACAGGACCATACCCATAATTTTTTGCTTGGACTTTTTTAAATATTGCTGTTCTCGCTCTAAATCTTTTTGATATTGTTCTTCAGGAGAAATAATTAAACTGGCATTATAACCCGCTCTTTGCACCGCCTCAATCGCTTTATCTGGCTGGGCTTTATGATCCCACTCAACATTCAATGTTGAAGTAGCAAAATTGACTTGAGCAGACTGAACGTCCGACAGTTGATTGGCTGCTTTTTCAACTGTTTGCGCACAAGAAGCACAAGACATTCCCTCAATCCGAAAGTTTTGAATGAGCGCTTCATTAATCGAAGGTAATAGCTGATAGCCTGCCTTTTCTACTCGATCAGCCAGTGTCTCAAATGTGACCTTTTGTGGATCAAAATTGACTTTTACAGAGTGGTTCAGTAGATTTACTTCGGCTGTTTCAACACCCATTGTTTGATTAAGCGTTTTTTCGACTGTCATTGCACAAGAAGTGCAGGACATTCCATCAATAGTATAAGTACTTGATTGCATTTTAGCCCTCCTTTAGGGATCGATTATTTGCTTAAATGATAGTGAGTATCTTTAAGCACATGATTAAAATCTTCCATAGCTAAAAAGTCTTGATGCTCAATAGTAAGCTCTTTAGTATCCACTTGGATATTTACTTTTTCAACTCCATCCATTGAAAAAAGCAAATCTTGAATAGTTTGAGCGCAGTGGCTGCAAGACATACCTTGGACTTTAAAATCTTGTTTTTTCATGATAATTCCTCCATTAATTAATGAGACCATGAGTGACATTGACATTGACCGACTGGGCAATTACATTTTACTTGGCTTGGAGCCTGCTTGCCCTTATCCTGCAATTGTTTTATCAGCTGTTGACAATCAGCTTGTGATAAGATGACATCATTAATTATTTGATGAATAAAAGGAGCCTTATCTTTATTGCAAATGCGGTTCAGTAGCTTACTTATTTCTGCATGAACAGCCTCTTTTTCAGAAATATTTGCTTGATATTGATAGGGTTTATGTTCTCCTTCAAGAGTCAAATGTTCTTTTTGCAATAAGCGGTTAATTAAAGTTTTTATAGTAGCTTCTTTCCAATCAGAAAATTGACTAGCAGTATCGATAATTTGGCGTGAAGTAAGTGAATGATGGGCCCAGACTATCCGCATAATTTCCCATTCTGCATCAGTGATCGATGGGACTGAAAGACTTTCTTGCATAAGAAAACTCCTCTCTGATTACACATGTAACTTCACTTAAAGTTTACAACTGTAGACATCAAATTGCAAGTCATAACTTAGTCTTTCATTAAATTTACTAGTATAATAAAGAAAAATATCTGAAGGAGTAAATAAAATGAAAAAGTACTACAAATTATTGATTTTAGTAGTAGCAGTTACAATGAGTTTAGCAGCTTGTGAAAATTTTAATCAAAGCTCTTTTAAGTCAGAAAAAACCCCAGACCAAATTCTTAATGATTCCATCAATTTGGATAATCAACAGATGAGAATGACTAATGAAACTTATCAAGAAGAAGTAGCTGCTGACCAAGCCTATTTGATTCAAAAGGCAGACTTATATTTTGAGACCTTAAAATATGAGGAGGCCAAACAAGCTTTATTTGAAGTGATTGAAAAAAGCAAAGGCAGCATTCACTATCAAAATGAGTATTTGATAGATGGCGGACAATTTTCTGATAGTGAGCAAGAGTTGCGTGAGTTAATTTTGACTGCGCGTATTCCACAGGCGAACTTTAATCAAACAGTTGAGAAACTCCAAGACCTGCCGGATGTTTCTTTGCAATCGTCAAGTAGAGGGTCCCAAGATGTCACTCGCTCGGTCAATGATATTGACATCCGTTTACAAGCCGTAGAGGATCGTTTAGACCGGTTAAATGCCTTATTAGATCAAGCAGAAAAAATTGAAGAAATTGTCCAAATTCAAACTGAAATTGAAAATGCTATTATTCAAAGAGATCAATATTTAGCCGAACAAGCTAACTTGGAAAATCAAATAGAACAAGCCACTATCAATATTACTTTGAGTGAGCGCTATGTTCTAGCAGAAGAACGCAATCAAAATTATTCCTTTATAGGTCGTATAGCTAATACTTTTAAAGAAGCTTTGATTTCTACCAAGTGGATGCTAGAAAATCTTGTTTTATTATTGGTAGCATCTTTACCCTTCTTAATGATTTGTTTGGCAATCTATTTATTGTATCGCTTATTTTTTAAAAAGATTGCCGATAATTACCGTAAATACTATCCTCAAAATGAGAAAGAAAATCGAATGTTAAATCGTGCTAAACATGAACAGAATATCAAACAGAATTTCCATCCAAGTGAAACAGATGAAAAGTAAATGAATCAGATTATATACCTTATCCCAAAGACTAGATACAATTTTAAATAAAAATATTGAGAACAATTTTATAAAAGTGTATCATTAAGAGTGACAGTGAATATTAAGGAGTGATCGAGCAATGTTTCAACAGTTACAAGAAAAGATAAAAGGAAAAGGCATCAAAATAGTGTTTCCTGAGGGGACTGACCCACGTGTTTTAGGAGCAGCAGTACGCTTGCATGCCGAAGATATTGTGGAACCGATTGTTTTGGGTAATAAGGTAGAAATTAAACAACTAGCCAATGAAAAAAATTGGGTGATTGAAGGGATTACTCTCCATGACCCTGAAGAATATCAAGCAATGGATCAATTGATTGAAGCTTTTGTTGAAAGACGTAAGGGTAAGAATACTAGAGAAGAAGCTATTGAACTCCTAAAAGATCCTGCATACTTTGGGACCATGTTGGTTTATACCAATCAAGCGGATGGAATGGTATGTGGAGCCGTTTACTCAACAGGAGATACAGTAAGGCCTGCTTTACAAATTATCAAAACACGACCAGGCGTAAAATTAATTTCAGGAGCCTTTATCATGGTTCCACCTCATACCAATGGTCAAAAATTAGTGTTTGCAGATTGCGCTATTAATATTAATCCTGATGCACAATCTTTAGCTGAAATTGCGGTAGAAAGTGCTAAAACAGCTGAAATCTTTGGTATTGATCCTAAAGTGGCGATGTTAAGTTTTTCTTCTTATGGATCAGCCAAATCACCAGAAGTAGATAAAGTGGCAGAAGCGACTAAAATTGCGAAGCAATTAGCACCCGAATTGACCATTGATGGTGAAATGCAATTTGATGCGGCTATTGTTCCTGAGGTGGCTGTACAAAAGGTTCCTGGGTCTATTCTTGATGGACAAGCGACTGTCTTTGTTTTCCCAGAAATTCAATCTGGAAATATTGGCTATAAGATTGCGCAACGCTTAGGTAATTTCCAAGCTGTTGGACCAATTTTACAAGGACTGAATAAACCCGTTTCAGACCTTTCAAGAGGGTGTGTAGAAGAAGATGTGTTTAAAGTAGCGATTATCACAGCCAACCAGGCTCTAAATAACTAACCTAAATAAATTATAAACCAAGCTCCTCAAGCAGATTTTTGATTGAGGAGCTTTTCTCATGCAAATCTAATGAGAATCATTTTCACATTTGTGAAGAACATGTTACAATGGATTTTGTGAAAAATTACTTATTGGAGGAAATCAATGAAAAAAAGTTTAATGAAGCGACTCTTATTGTTGTCAACCCTTGCCTTAAATAGTTTCACGCCACTTGCAGTGAATGTAAACGCTATGGAATCAGATGTAGAAAGCTTAAATTCCAGCTTGCAATCTATTCAAGTAAAATCAAATCCAGAGATAGAATCTGACAAGGCTGTGATTCCTGGTGAAAGTGAAGAAGAACCACAAGAAACACCTGCTAGAATGGAAGTTGATTCACAAGGTGAAGGCGAAACACCTTCACAAACTCCCTTAACTATTGAAGAATATAAAAAGTTGGACGCCACAACACTTGCTGAAATGGTCAGAAGAGGAAGAACAACAAGTAAAGAATTAATTGAATTTGCTTTTCAAGTAATCGAAGAAACAAATCCTGATTTAAATAACGTTATTTCAACACGCAAAGAAGCTGCTTTAGCTGAAGCTGAAGCGATGGAAGATACTGGTCAGCCTTTTTATGGTGTGCCGATGTTAGTGAAGGGTCTAGGTCACTCTGTGGAAGAGGGTAGCAATACACTCGGCTTCAAGTTTTTGGAAGATCAAACATCTTCTAGAGATGGTCGCCAAGTAAAAGCTTTTAAAGAAGCAGGCTTTATTGTAATCGGTCAAACTTCTTATCCGCAAATGGGTTGGATCAATGTAACTAATTCTGAATTGTATGGTGACACACATAATCCTTGGAATTTAGCCCATAATCCGGGAGGATCTTCAGGGGGATCTTCAGCAGCTGTCGCAATTGGGCAAGTACCAGTCGCAAGTTCCAGTGATGCCGGTGGTTCTACTAGAATTCCAGCTTCTTGGTCTGGTTTAATTGGTTTACATCCATCGAGAGGAATTTTAACATGGGATAGCAGCTCAATAAACAATCAAACCACCCACTTTGCAGAGACTAAATCAATGCAAGATACAATTACACTTTTTGAGACCTTATTAAAAGAAAAGACGCGTGAACATGTACTGCAAGGAAGCTTTGACAAGACCACTCCCATAGCCTACACAACCATGACTCCTGCTGGAACGCCGATATCAGAAGATGCTATTCAAGCAGTTCGAGAGGTAGCCAATTTCTTAAAAGGTGAAGGTTATTTAGTCGAGGAAGTAGCTTATCCAGTAGATGGAAAAAAATTAATGGAGCAATACTACATTCTTGCTTCTTCGGCTGCTGGCTCTTTGGACTACATAGCAAAGAGACCACTTGGTCGACCAATTCAAAGAGAAGATGTGGAATTGCTAACTTGGGCTTTATACCAAACATCAAAGGATTTAACTAAAGAAGATGTAGCTGGAGCTTGGGACTATATCCATCAAGTGACAGAAGATATGAACGCTTTCTATTCAAAATATCCATTTTTATTAACAGCTACTAATGCTTACCCAGCTCCAAAGGCTGATTATAATCATATTAGTCCAGAGCTGGCTGAAGTAATGGAAGACATGTCTGGTTTGAGTAAAGTTGAAAAATTACAAGTAATTTATGATCAATGGTTACCAGCGTGGACTTTGACTCCTTACACTCAATTGGCTAATCTAACTGGTACACCTGCACTGAGCTTACCAACATATTTGACAGATAAAGGACTGCCGATGGGTGTAATGTTCAACACATTTGCTAAAAACGACCGCAGTTTACTACAAATTGGGAAACTGTTAGAAGAAAGCAATCGCTTTATTACCTACTATAATCGTCCGAGTGATGATAAGGAATCAAATCCAGATGTGGAGCCAGATACAGACAACATCTTAAATCCATTTCCGGGAGCGGATGAAACAGTAGGAAATGGGGCAGATACTCAAATTGAGGACTTGGATGACCAAAGCAATATTGAAGAACAGGCTGAAGACAATCATTTATCCAATAGCCCTTCTTCACAACCAGTCGTAAAGGATCATCAAGTTCAAGCCACTGATTCAGCGAAGGATACACTTCCAAACACTGGGGAAAGTGATCAGCTGGTCATGTACAGTATAAGCCTTACTTTATTCGGCATCGCCGGTTACTTCGTTCGTAAAAAATAAGGCAATTTAAAGGGGCTGTATCATAAGTCTCAAACCGAAAAACCACTATAAACGTTGTTTAAA
>NZ_JBNUPM010000026.1:0-14159 GCF_050409425.1 Facklamia sp. P13064
AGACAGCTATCAACAGGATAGGTCAGTGTACACTTTATGTGAAGCTTATTTTTGACCGTTTCCCCACAATTATCAGAGAATTTTACGTTAGGGTCTTTTATAGTGAGTAATGTTCGTATATCATGAGTCCTGGCACAGAGTCCTATTTATTATAGAGCCTTTATTTAAAAGCAAAGTTGTGTTTGATATAATTATCTTTAAGAAATAAAAGACGAAAAATTTCAGCTGTTTTTGATGATTAGCTAAAATTATGGAGGAGATATTAATGACTTTATTAAAGATAGTATTGATTGGATTAGGAATTACTTTCTGCATGTTTGGATATCTAATCTATTTTAAAAAGAAATACAATCTAATCAATGGATTTGAATCAGATTATAAAGCTGGAAGTGACATAGAATCTTATGCACGTAGAGTTGGTTTAATTGAATTAGGGATTGGGGTTATCTTAATAATGGCTGGGATTATTCTGATCATTGTCAAATAGTAAGATTTAGCTTGTTATTGAGAGATAAAAGAATGGCATTTGATTACAGTAAGCTCTGGAAAATTTTAGAAGAGCGAAAAATGTATAAAGAAGATTTAAGAATTGAAGTAGGAATGTCTTCAGCAAAACATGGCAAAAACAAAATTTTTAGTATGGATGTGTTGGGAGTAGTTTATTAAGCTTTAGGTCGTAATGTTTGGGATATAGTAAATTGTGTGATTATCAAGTAGAAAATGGAGTAGATAAGATGAGTATACAAGAGAAGGAAAAAGTACAGACCTATGGGTATATGATTTATTAAAAGAAGCAAATATTGACCTAGACCCACAAGGATCAACAATTAAAGAAATTAATGATGCCTTAAAGACTGCTTCAAAAAGGGGAACTGGTAATGTCGGTTATCCAGAATACACAGGTACAGTTAAGGACTTTTTGATTGTCATTGAAAATAAAGCTTCCGTTTCCAATCATGAGATAAGAACAAAAGAAGATTTAATTTCTGAAGAAACACAGGCTATCTGTGATTATGCAGTTAACGGAGCTTTGTTTTATGGTAAAAACCTAGCAAAAAATACATCTTATAAAAAAATTATAGCTATTGGTATTTCAGGGAATGAGAAGCGTCATAGGATAAGCCCTATATTTGTAGATGAAAGGGGCAATTATAAAGAACTACCAGAAGTTGAAAGTTTTATATTATTTAATGAAGATAATATAGATGAGTACTACATCAGAGAGATTTTAGAAGAAGACACCAATCAAGAAAAAGAAACAAAAGAAATTTTAAAAGATGCAGCAGAGCTTCATGAAGATTTGAGGAATTATGGTTCAATTCAAGATAAGGATAAGCCACTAATTGTTTCAGGAATACTACTGGCCCTAAGGGAGGCAGATTATGGTAATTTTTCTATTGGCAGTTTAATTGGTGATACAAATGAAAAAACTACCGATGGTCAAAAAATTTATAAGGCAATAAAAGATAATCTTGACCGAGCTAATGTTTCTCCCCAAGTAAAAAAAGACAAATTATTGAGTCAGTTTTCTGTAATTAGAGATAATACTTTAATTAATGAGGTGAATAACACCCTTGGTAAAACCCCATTAAAGCACTATACAGAATTTCTAGAAAAAAGAATCTATCAAAATATTAGATACAACAGAAATGGGGAAGACTATTTAGGAAGATTCTATGGAGAGTTCATGTCCTATTCTGGAGGAGATGGCCAGTCTTTAGGAATTATTCTTACACCAAAACATATCACCAGTTTATTCTGTGATTTATTAGATATAAAAAGCACTGACATCATATTTGATCCATGTTGTGGTACAGCTGGCTTTTTGATATCTGCTATGCACAATATGTTGAGTAAAACGGGAGATGTTCAAGAAAAAAGAGAAATAAAGAAAAATCAGCTCTTTGGGGTTGAGTCTCAATCCTATATGTTTACCATTGCAACGACCAATATGATTTTACGTGGAGATGGGAAAAGCAATTTAGAAAATGCGGATTTTCTAAGACTAAATCCTGCAAAAATCCAAAAGGAGTGGCATCCCACAATTGGTATGATGAATCCTCCATATTCTCAAGGGTCAAGTGCAAATAAAGATCTTTATGAAATTGCTTTTACGGAGCATCTATTGGACTGTATGGTTGAAGATGGAAAAGTTGCTATTATCGTTCCCCAATCTACCATGACGGGAAAAACAAAAGTCGAAAAGGAAATCAAGGCAAATATATTAAAAAACCATACCTTAGAGGGTGTTATTACCTTGAATAAAGATACTTTCTATGGAGTTGGGGTAAATCCTTGTATTGCTATATTCACAGCAGGTGTTTCTCACTATGAGAAAAAAGAGTGTAAATTTATAAATTTTGAAGATGACGGATATATGGTATCTAAGCATGTAGGCTTGGTTGAAACACCAAATGCAAAAGATAAAAAGCAGCACCTTCTTGATGTCTGGTTTGACCGTATAGATAGCGAAACAAAATTCTGTGTCAAAACGACAGTTGAAGCAGATGATGAGTGGCTACATTCTTTCTATTACTTTAACGATGAAATCCCTTCAGAAGAAGACTTTAGAAACACCATTGCTGATTACATTACCTTTGAAGTGAATATGATAACTCATGGAAGAGGATATTTATTTGGGATAGAAGATGAAGAAGATGAGAATGAATATGAGATTCATAGGGCAGAAGAATTGTTAGTTGCTGAGGAAGATGAGGTTTATGATGAAAAATAGACTATCCTTAAATGATGTGGAGTGGGGAGAGTTTTTTATTGGCGGTGAAGAAGGAATATTTAAGATTTCGTCAACAAGTAGTGGAATTGATAAAAACAAACTGAATTTAAATGCGGGGATGATTCCATATATAACAAGAAGTGATATGGATAATGGAATCAGCCTTTTTATTACAAAAGAACAAGATATTAGATATAGAATAGACGAAGGCAATGTTATAAGTATAGGTTTAGATACACAGACTGTTTTTTATCAAGAAAATCCATTTTATACAGGCCAAAACATACAAGTTCTTAAAAATAAAAACCTAAATAAAAGAGTTGCTATGTTTTTAATCCCGCTACTCAAAATACAGATGCAAAAATTTAATTGGGGAGGTAATGGAGCGACGCTTGGTAGATTAAATAGGACAAAGATATTGTTGCCTGTGGATGCAAATGGTAAAGTAAACTGGCAATTTATGGAAGATTATATCAAACAAGAGCAAAAAGAAATTGCAGAGAATGTTATTAACTACTATGAACAAAAAATACTAGAAACAGCTTTTGATTTAGTTGGATTTGAAGATGTTGAGTGGAAAGTATTTCCATTTGATAAATTATTTAGAAAAATTCAAAGAGGGAAAAGACTTAAAAAAGCTGACCATATTGACGGAAATATAGCTTATGTTTCATCTACTGGCCTTAATAATGGGGTTGATGGATTTATTGGAAACAAAAAAGATGTTAGGTTTTTTAGAGAAAATTTAACAATAGCTAATAGTGGGAGTGTAGGTTCTTGTTTTTATCATCAGTATGAGTATATAGCAAGCGATCATGTAACATCACTAACATTAGAAAATGCAGATAAACATATTTATCTTTTCATGGCTACTATAATAAAAAGACTTGAAGAAAAATATTCATTTAATAGAGAGATTAATGATAAAAGAATTCGAACTGAAAAAATCATATTACCAGCAGATAAAAAGGGCAATCCACACTGGGACTATATGAGTAAATTTATGCAAAAGCTAGAAGTTGAAAAGCTTGAAAAAGCCCTTGAATATATATATATATATATATAGATTAGCCATTTCCGAGGCTTTACGTCTACCTTTACTAAAAGAAAAAGAATGGAAGGAATTTTGGTTAGAAGACCTTGTTGATATTTCTGGGGGTCGTGATATTTATGCAAAAGAAAGAATTGATGGGGATATTCCATATGTAACGGGAACAGCAAACAACAATGGGATTGGATATTTTATATCAAATAAAAACCCAACACTAGAAAGAGGATGTATTAGTGTAAACAGAAATGGATCAGTGGGATATGCCTTCTATCACCCTTACGAAGCTTTATATGGCAATGATACAAGAAAGCTTAGATCTAAATACAAAGATAAATATTATTCAATGTTCTTAGTTCAGAGTATAAAAAGTCAAAAAGAAAAATATGGATACGGTTATAAAATGGGTACAGCAAGATTAAAGAGACAAAAAATAATGCTTCCTGTAAATAACATAGGAGGCCCTGACTTTGTATATATGAAAAAATATATGCAAATAGAAGAAATTAAAGCGTTCTATCAAACACTTGATTATTATAAGAAGAAATATGAAAACTAGGTGGAAGTTATGAGTGCAAATACAAAATTAGGAAGATTAAAAGAAGTAGATATTAGAGAGTTATGGGCACACGAACAATATAATTTTTCTAACTGGCTAGCCAAAGATGAAAATATAGACTTATTAAATGACACAGTAGGTCTGACATTGACCGATATAGACAAGGAGGTTTATGTAGGTTCCTATCGTTGTGATTTAGTAGCTGTTGATGAAACAACTGGTGTAAAAATCATTATTGAAAATCAATTGGGTTCAACTGATCACGATCATTTAGGAAAAGTTATTACTTATGCTTCAGGGCTAGATGCAAATGTCATTATCTGGATTGTTAAGGAAGCTCGAGAAGAGCATAAGAGTGCTATCGAATGGCTAAACAACAATATGGCTAAAGAAATCTCCTTTTTTCTATTAGAGATTAAAGCTTATAAAATTGGAGACTCTTTACCAGCTCCGATGTTTAGAGTGGTAGAAAAACCCAATGATTTTATCAAGAGCAATAAGAGTGTAAAAGATGGTGACTTATCGAAAACTCAAGCCGAAAGACTAAACTTCTGGACAGAGTTCAATAGAGTTGTTACAGAAAGTGGAAAGCCATTTAATGTTAGAAAGGCAACTACAGATCACTGGTATGATGTAGCAATAGGCACAAGTGGTGCTCATATCAGTATTACATTGGTTAATAAAGATGGAAGCATCGGTGTAGAACTTTATGTTCGAGATAGTAAAGACTTATTTGATAATCTTTATGAACATAGGGATGAAATAGAGTCTAAACTAGGCTTTAATATGCACTGGGAAAGATTAGATGATAAAAAAGCATCTAGAATTAAATCATACATTCCTGGTTTGAACTTCAATAAGCAAGGTAATTATCCTGAACTTATGAATCAAGTAATTGAGAGAGTAGTTAAGGTTAGAGATGTTTTTAAAGGATACTTATAGAGGTGCTTAATGTCAGTTAAACAATATCAAAGCCAACTTAATAATCTTGATAAAGATATCGCTATTTTAGAAAAAAAGCGTGCAGAGGAAGATAGGAAGGCTGCACTTAAAGAATCTAAGGCATTAAAAGTTACAATAAGTAAATCAGCTTCTCAAGCTACTGTGAATAGTAAATTAAGACAAATTAGTCAGTATCAAGAGATCGCAACCAAGGCAAGAGCGAAGAGTGCGAATTACTCTAAGAAAATTGGTGAGAAACGAAAGAAAAGAAATGAAGTATATCAAAAACTCCAGAAGGCAGAGCAGGATTTGAAGAAGAAAGAAACAAAAGAGACTCAAAAGATCCAACGTATGTATGAGGACAGAATTAAGGAACTAGAGGGTGTAGCTATATCAAAAGTAGAATCGATAAATAAAACATTGAGTAGTGAAAGAGCGTATGACGTATTTATTTCTCATGCTTATGAGGATAAGGAGAGCTTTGTAAATGAACTAGTTGATGAGCTTATGAAAAAAGGTGTTTCAGTTTGGTATGACAACAAAGATACTGTTTGGGGCTCATCATTACGGGAAGAAATTGATAGTGGGTTGAAGCATTCGAAGTATGGAATAGTGGTGCTTTCTCCTTCATATATAGCAGATGGTAAGTATTGGACCAAACAGGAATTAAATGGTTTATTTCAAATGGAAAGTATAGAAAGTGGAAGAATTTTGCCAATCTGGCATCAGTTAACCAAAAAGGAAGTGGCTAATTATAGTCCGATGATAGCTGATAGAAAAGCGATGACTACAGCTATTCTTACACCAGGAGAGATAGCAGAGGAGTTCGCAAAATTATTAAAGATTGTTTCAGAAGGTGAGAAGTGAAAAAAATATGACTTTGTAAGCTTGTTGATAGTTTTAGCACCTCTGAATAAGCTGTAGCGAGGAGATTCAATTAATGGAAACAGTAAGAATCATGCTCCATATATGGGCTGGCCCAATCTGGGGATGCACGTTTGATGAAGATAAAGGAGAATATGATTATGATATTGAACTCATTGTTAAAGACGATGAATTAATGAGGTTACATCAAATAATACAAGATTTATACTCGTCAAATTATGTTCTCACTGAAAATGGAGTGATCACAAATACTGACCAGGAAAAGGCTGACAAAGAAAGAATGTTGGATTTACTTGTAAAGCTTATTGCCAGACTTAACGAAATCAATGAGGGTAGTTTTATAATTGATGATAGAGAGACGGAACGAGTTAGGAGTCTCTGATACTAAAATGGTACTATTCCTTAAAAAAACAGAGAATAATATGAGTGAAAAATGGACCTTGTTCACAAAAGTGGCTTTCAAAAGCCCCTGTAAGTAGCTTTAATTTCAAGGAGTGGGAGTAGTACTCAGTGTTTTATGTTTTATAACTACAAGATAAAACTATTTTTTGCGTTTGCTTTAATACGATAAATCTATGGAGGTTAACGATGAATACTAGAGAAACATATATTTAGAATTTAAATCCAAACTATCCGATAGTTTTTTAAAAACAGTCAGTGCTTACGCAAACTATAATGATGGTATTATACAATTTGGGGTAGATGATAGTGGTAACTCTGTTCACTTTAAGGACTTACAAGAACTTTCCTTAAGGATTGAAAACAAGATTAATGATAGCATTAGGCCAGTTCCTGAGTACAGTATAGAAATAGATGAAATAAAAGAAATTGTTGAATTAAAAGTTTATGAAAGTGGGCTTAAGCCCTATCTATATAAGAATAGAGCGTATATGAGAAGAGATTTTTCAAGTTTACCTATAGATGATAGAGACGAAATGAAGAGACTTATATTAGAAGGTTTGAAGCAAAATTATGAAGATTTGCCTCCAACAAATCAAGAACTAACCTTTAACCTTTTAGAAGAAGCACTACGCAAAAAGATGAATATGGATAAACTAAGTTTAGATATATTAAAAATACTAGGCTTATATGATGATAGAAAGGGATATAATTTAGCAGCACAAATTATATCTGATGAAAATAATATTAGAATGATTGATATCGTTACGTTTGGTATTGATATTAATGAATTTAAGGAGAAAATTTTAATTGAAAATGTTTCTATACTTAGTGCATATAATCAAGCGGTAGAAGTATAGAGAAGATATTTTAAATACGAAAAAATTGAAGGAATTATTAGAAAAACGATCGAGATGATTCCGGAAGATGCTTTTAGAGAAGCGATCGCAAATGTTCTAGTGTATAGAGATTGGAGTATTCCAGCATCAATTAAAGTAGAAATTTATGATCAATATATTGAAATATCTTCACCAGGAAGCTTACCGAAAGGATTAAGTAAAGAGGAATATATTAGTGGGCAAATTTCTATTCTTAGAAATGAAAAAATTGGGAGCTTGTTTAATAGATTAGGTTTAATAGAAAAATTTGCAACAGGAATAAAACGAATAAAACATTTATATCAAGGAAAAATAAGACAGCCTATTTTTGAAGTGTATCCCAATTCAATTATGATTAGATTACCCATAATGACAGATCAAATACAAGGTTTAAGTGAAAGTGCATCTGTTCTTTTACAAAGAATGCCTATAAATAAAGAATTGAGTAGATTGGAAATTGAAAAAATAACTGGTTTTGATAAATATAAGAGCCTCAGAGCTTTGGATCATCTAATGGAAGAAAATTTAGTCAGAAAAGTGGGGCAAGGTAGAGCTACAAAATATATAAAATTATAAACGGGGAGTATATATCTTCTTTGATACTATAATTATACTATTTCTCTAAAACTGAGCATAATAAGAGTGAAAACAACCTTTTGTTCATATAATTGACTGCAAGAATCCCTATAAATAGCTATTTCAACTTAAATTTCAAGGAGTGGGAAGAAAATTTAAAATCCCTTAAAGCATTTTATACCATGGTTTTAGGGGATTGTTTTTTTATGAAAAATGAAGTTGTGATACTGTTTTCGATATAAAAAAACTCTAAAAAACACCTTTGAAAATGAGTTTAAGATATTTTTTTAATTGAAGAGGAGGAATAATCTTATGGAAGAAATGATAGTTGATAAGAACTGCTAAAAAAACTTTTTGAGAAATTTGATAAAAATCATATAATTGTGTAAAAGATAAAAGGCCATGTAAAAGGATCTTAATATAGCCTTTGTCCTTTGATAAAATGTATATTCTTTGTCTTTTGTAATGTATGAATAGTTTTTTGATTTGGCATACGGATGATTTTAAGTATAAAATATATGTAATTTGAAATAGTACCTACATAGTAGAAAGTATTGAATGAGGATAATTTATTTTAGTTTCAAGTTTTTCAAGAATAAAAGCAGCTTGTCTTCTTCAATGATTGACTGATAAAAAGTCATAATCGAAGCATTAGGAAGAATATGTTGAGAAACGAATAGTAATATTGTATGTATTTATATTAAATTCTCTAGGCTTAACGATAAGAATTATTTAATAAAGGAGTTGCCCTTATAATGCAAAACAAAACGCTTTTAATCATTGAAGATGATAGAGACCTCGTGGATATGCTGGAAATGTTTTTAGAAAACAAAGAGATAACTGTCTTAAAAGCTTATAATTTTGATGAAATTCCTAACGATCTATCTGGAGTCGATTTAATCCTTTTAGATATCAATTTGCCCAGAAATAATGGGTTTGAAATCTGTAGACGGCTAAGAGAAAGATGGTTAATGCCAATTTTGTTTTTATCAGCAAGATCTAATAAAGAAGATAAAATAAAAGGCCTAATGTTAGGGGGAGATGATTACATTACCAAGCCGTTCTCTTTAGATGAGCTCTATGCGAGAATTTATACTAACGTAACTAGAGGTGATCGAAAAGGACAAGCACAATCAAATAATATTTCGCTTCTTGTTGAATCTGGAACCTGCAAAGTTAATGGTGATGAAATTGAGTTGACAAAAACTGAATATGAAATAGTAGCCTTACTCATCAATAATCCCAAACAAATTTTTAGCAAAGAAAGAATTTATGATAGTTTAAGGGGAATTGACAGCTATGGCAGTCCCCAGGTGGTTTCGGAGCATATCAGAAATATTAGAAACAAATTATCAGAACATTCAGAAGAAGATTTGATAAAAACACACTGGGGGCTGGGCTATTCATGGATTGGCTAAGAGAATTTTCTAAAAATTGGAAACTGAGAGGGGCATTTAATTTATATTTGTCCGTTAGTCTAATTTTTTCGATTCCGTGTGGTTTGCTTCTACAAGTTTTTTTAAATGACATAAAGAAAAATTTTCTTTTATCAAATGCTTTAACTGACCGAACGAGTCTTCTTAATAGTTTGATGTTTTCAGATTTATTGCGAGCAATGATTGATTTCACACCGATTGTGGTGATTATCCTATTCTTTTGTCTTTTTTTTAACCTATTTTATAAGCATAAAATAGAATTGATTTTTAAATTTTTAGAAAATTATGAAGAGGCGAATATAGAAGACCAGAATGAACTGAGTAAGAAAGTCTTTGAATTGGTAGTGAAAAATATAGAATTAAAGAAAGATCGTTTTAATTCTATTCAAAAGACCAACGAACTATCTAAAAAATTGGATACGATTTTACATGAGATAAAGAATCCACTAGCTGTGCTAAGTGGTGACATGGAAATGCTGAATACAATTTATGAACCGGATGATGAGAGAGTGAAGCGAATTTTATCTCGCATGACTAGAAGCGAAAAGAGGATTCAAGATTATGTTAATAATCTCCAGATAGGTCAGAACATGGCAGATATGGAACTAGACATTCGGACAATCAAGAGTAAAGACTTATTGTATATGATAAAGAGAGAATTAGATTGCTGGGAGGACAATCTTTCTTTTAGGTGTAAATTAAAAGATTTATCTCAAAAAATCGACCTAGATCTAGAAAGATTCATAGAAGGTTTGGTTAATATTCTTAAAAATTCGAAAAGACATGCTAAAAATCAAATAACTCTTTCCCTTTATGAAAATGAAAGTTATTTAATAGTAGAAATAGAAGATGATGGCTTGGGATTTTCTCAAGAAGCCCTTAATAATTACAATAAGCCCTACTTTAGTGAAAACCCTTTAGTAGGTAACATGGGACTGGGATTGTACATTACAGATGAAATAATGAAAAAACAAGGGGTAAAGATGGTCTTGAGTAATAATGTAGGAGCCAATACAAAATTATTTATAAAAAAGGCCTAATCTTGGAAAATTATTGGAAATTGTTTTATATACTTCAACTAGTTTTAAAAGGGAGGTATGTAGGATGAATTCGATCGAAATTAAGAATTTGAGTTTTACTTATGGCAAGAAAAAAGTTTTATCCGACATCAATATCAGTATCAATAATGGTCTATATGGACTATTGGGTAAAAATGGAGCCGGTAAGACGACCCTGATGAAATTAATAGTGGGACTTTTACCTATAAAAACTGGTCAGATTCAAGTCTGTGGTCAATCGAACCCAAAAGAGATTCGCAGACTCGTAGGTTATTTGCCACAAGATTTTGATTTTTATCCAGAAATGAAAGTCAAAGATTCATTAATCTATTTGGGAACATTGGATAATCTCAAGCGATTTGAATTAAATCAACGAGTGGAGATGCTATTAGACTTAGTTAATCTAAACCAAGATAGAAATAAAAAAGTAAAGAGCTTATCGGGCGGTATGAAAAGACGTTTAGGTATTGCTCAAAGCCTTTTGAATGATCCAAAAGTTTTAGTGGTTGATGAACCGACCGCTGGGCTAGATCCAGAAGAACGCATTCGCTTTAGAAATTTATTGGGTGATCTAGCGACAGAAAAGATTGTTTTATTTTCAACGCATATTGCAAGCGATTTAGAAAGCACAGCTACTAAATTAGGAATATTAGACAGTGGTCATTTTATTTATGATGGATCAGTGGAAGATTTATTAAATCAATATTCTGGTGGAATTTATGAAACCCTCGTAAATAGAAAGGATTTATCAAGATTTAAAGAGGAGTACTTGGTCTTTGAGCAAAAAGAATTAGCTAATGGTATTATGGTAAGTTTCATCCATACGGGAAGACCTTTGGATCAGTTTAAGCGAATCTCTCCTAGTTTGGAATCAGCATATTTAATGAAGATTCATGAAAGGAGAGATTAGATGAAATTATTTGTAGTAGAATTAAAAAGAATAGGCAGGTCTTTAATCTTTGTAGGGGTAGCCATAGCCTTGATTATAGCTATTACAGGACAGATAGAGAGTGATTCCTATGATTTTAAAGAACCTGACCCAGGACAAGAGCAATATGGTCATTATTTAACAGAGGATCGTGCTTATATTTTTTCTAATTTGGTGAATGATTTGTACTTAAATATAGAAAACAATCATTTTATTAGTTATCCTTATGGCTTTTATCGAGAAAATAAATTAGAACAGGATGAATTAGATGCGATTAAAGATATCTTATCTGATTTAATAGGCATGCCATATGAAGATATTCCTTTGAGTCAGAATCTAGCAATTCCTACTGAAGAAAAATTAGAGACTCAATTAGGCAAAATAGACGCCTTAATAGGGGGAGGCTCTTTCTATGCTAAGAATAATTATAAGGTTCATTTTGGTGACAAAGGAATGTCTTATGAAGAGGCCATTAAGGATTATTTGCTTGTTAAGGAAGAAGGTTTAGATGTTGCTTTTGCTAGGTATTTTAGTGATTATGCAGGTATCTTCACCTTATTATTTTCTTGGTTTATAGGTTTATATTTTTGGAACAAAGACAGAAAAGAAGCTATTGAAAATACACTATATATAAAGAATACATCTTCAATCAAATTGGTTTTGACAAGGGTTTTAGCAATGAGTTTGTCACTACTATTTATTATTTTGGTACTCTTTTCCTATTATGAAATTCAATTACTGTTTGTACATGGTGCTAGTTTATTGTGTCCGTTTAAATCCTACTTCTTTGTTATATCATGGATATTGCCAATTATTTTATTTGTTATAAGTCTCACAACTTTATTAACAATAGCCAGTCATAGTATTTTATTAGGATTTCTAGGACCTATTTTTTCCTTGGTTTACATGATGTCATCTTCCACAAATGTTTTTTATAATATTGGGTATGGCCTTCTCATTAGATATAACTCTGTGGGCAATCAAGCGTATTTTGATAGTAAGGTCAATGTTTTTCTAGTGGGGAGAGGCATTTGGATAGGGCTAGCACTTTTTTTAATAATCGTTACATCCTTTTTATATGAAAGAAGAAGGAGGGGAGATTATGCTTTCAAAAACAATCTCTCAATTGAAGCTAGAGTTAAAGCATAATTTTCCTCTAGAAGTGTTTGTCTATCTAGTTATCATGGGGATCACTTACTTTGCTTTTGGGGTAAAGAATTTAGACACTACTAATGAAGCGATGATTGTCGAACGATTTTTACCTTTATCCGGAATCTTTTCTTTTGTAACATTATTTTATGCCGAGTGTCAAAGTCCAATAAAAGATCTTCTTTTAATGAGAAATACGATGCTTGAATACATATATGTGTTGCGAGGCATTGTTAGGCTGTTTTTTTACGGGGGAATGACTTTTAGCTATATCTATTTAATAAATAGTGGTGCAACAAGTTATAGCTTAATGAGGGTGGTATTTCATAGCCTTTCGATTGGAGTAATCATAGGTGTAATAGGTTTACTGTTCTTTAGCTTTAGTAATAATATCTCTTTGGCTTTTTTAGTTTCAATAGGTTTAATGCTAGCGCAATGGTTTGCTCCTAAAAATACAAATGCTTTATTATTTACTATGCCTGAGATATCCAACATTAGAATAGTACTGATATTTACTATTAGTATAATGATAGTAATACTTGCAATGGTTATTTGGAAGAGGAAGGCCATTTCTTAGTTCTACAGAGAAACGAAATGGGATTTGATGTGTTGTTTAGATTATATATTTAGTCTTAATAGAATAAAAAGAATCAAAGTAATAAAAGACACATTAAAATCGATCAGATTATTTTCCTGTGATTAATTGTCAAAGATCCACTAACTATCATAAAAGAAAGTTAGAGTAACAAAATCTATCATTATAAGGTTATTAAAATAAGAATATATTGAAGAACTAATATAAAGAATACATATATGAAGAAAGACGACAGTAATAATTCATCACTGTCGTCTTTGATGTTTTTTCAAAAATATTAATTGCTATTATGAATTAAGTCATTATATTTACGCTTATTTACAAAAGCTTCAAACCCCATCCATGCTGCTAATACCAACCAAATAACTTTAGAGAGTAGTCTCATTAATGCAAAAGGAATTTCGAACATAAATGAAGACCAGAACTGCCAGCCAGTCATTTCCCATAAGCCAGGTGTAAAAAATGCAGTCTTTGGTTTAAAAAGTGAATAACTGTTACCTCCAGTAGAAAAGATAGTAAAGAAAAACAAAAATATAATAGACCAGTTCACCGCCTGTTGGCCGTAACGCTTGTATATTTCAGCATAGGACTCTTTATTTGAATAAATAAAGTCTTCTGAATTAGGATCATTTTGCTGGAAGTAGTGTACACCGGAATTTTTACTGCTTGAAACAACTGTCCAACCCATATCACTAAAAAGTTGAATATAGTTTTGATATTCACTCGCTTTCTCAAATTCACGATAATCGATCCGAGTAATAGGGGCTTTGTCATCAATCTTTTCAAACACAAAGCAAGCAGGGAACTTTTTATTTATAAAGCGATAACCTTCTTCTCTAAAGGAGTTAATCCAGCTTCTTGTTTGTCTAAATCTTTGAATAAGAATACTTTCCTTTTTATAATTTGTTTCATTTTAGGGCTCTTTGTCAAATAGGGTTGATGAGTAGGTGAGGTAACCGACTGGTTACTTCA
>NZ_JBNUPM010000027.1:0-14112 GCF_050409425.1 Facklamia sp. P13064
ATAGCTAATGAACTCTGCGTTTATTGAACGTTGCACTTGTTATGATAATTTATCTGTTTAAAAAGTCATTAAATAAGGGATATCGCAATAGGACCTATTCAAAACAAGTATTTTTTGTTAAAATTAGTTGATGGAAAAGAAAGTTATGAGGTGACTAAATGGACCGTATCAGCGAAGTGTCTGTTAATCTATTTGGCTATAATCGCAAACAAGTTAACCAATTAGTTGAATATAAAGATGAAAAAATTAAATCTTTAGAAAGAGACGTTGCTAATTTAAACCAGAAAGTACAAGCTCTAGAAGAGAAAGTGGTTTATTTCCAGTCGATTGAAGCCGCTCTAAAAGATGGTTTAGTGGACGCACGAAAGACAGGAAATGAAATTATTGCCGATTCAGAAGCAGAAGCAGAAAAGCTAATAAATCGTACTAATGAGCAAGTGGCCCAATACAAAGAAAACTTTGCATATTATAGTAAGGAACTAGCCAATACAGGAACAGATTTAAAAGATCAATTAAAAATGATGCAATCACAAATGCTAGATATGATTTCAGACTATGAAAAATTTGTTTCATCAACTAATTTTGATGAGGTTTTTCCTAGCAAGCAAGTGGATCGTTTTAGGAATCAGATTGAAGATTATGAGCAAGATGACTTACAACCAAACAGTCATCGAAAGAATCTTTCGGCAGAAAAACAATTGTCAGATAAAGAAAAAGAGGAATTACAACGTTTAATTCAAGATGTTATAAAGAATGAAGAAACGGCAGAAAAGACAAATGACAAAAAATTGGTTGATTTTAAGAAAGCTCATGGTTAACGAAATGATAAAAAAGGGCTGGGGGTAAACCCAGCTTTTCTTGTCTTTAAGTTATCAACAGAAATGAGGAGAAATAATGGTTAAAAATATAACAAAAGAAGTGGAGCGTCGTCGAACTTTTGCAATCATTTCCCATCCCGATGCTGGAAAAACAACTATCACCGAGCAACTTTTATTATTTTCTGGAGCTATACGTGAAGCGGGAACGGTAAAAGCTAAGGGAAAAAAATCAAATAAATTCGCTAAATCAGATTGGATGGAAATTGAAAAGCAAAGAGGCATATCAGTCACGTCTTCTGTCATGCAAGTGGATTATGATGGCTATCAAGTTAATATTCTTGATACTCCAGGTCACGAAGATTTTTCGGAAGATACCTACCGTACTTTAATGGCAGTCGATGCTGCTGTTATGGTGGTCGATTCTGGTAAGGGAATTGAGCCTCAAACTAAGAAATTATTTGAGGTCGTCTCAAAGCGTGGAATTCCTATCTTTACATTTATGAATAAACTAGACCGCGATGGACGCGAGCCAATGGATTTAGTAGCGGAATTAGAAGAAGTCTTAGGAATTAATGCCTATCCAATGAATTGGCCAATGGGTATGGGTAAAACATTACTAGGTCTATATGATTTATACAATCAGCGCGTGGAAATTCGTCAATCAGATGATGAAGATTATTTTATAGCACTGGATGAAGAAGGACATGCCCAAGGAGACCACGCTTTTAAATCATCATCTATTTATAGTCAAGCAATTGATGATGCACAACTTTTACATGAAGCGGGTAATAGTTTTGATCGCCAGGCTATTTCACGAGGAAAATTAACGCCCGTCTTTTTTGGGTCCGCTTTAACGGGTTTTGGCGTACAAACTTTCTTGGATGCCTTTGTCGATTTGTCTCATCAGCCGGCGCCGGCTTTAACAGTTGACGAAGAATATATCCAGCCAACAGATGAGCGTTTTACAGGCTTTGTTTTTAAAATCCAAGCTAATATGAACCCAGCACACCGTGACCGCATTGCCTTTGTAAGGATTGTTTCTGGCCGTTTTGAAAAGGGAATGACAGTTACTTTAAACCGAACCGGCAAAACCATTCGAATGGCACATACTACCCAGTTCATGGCCGACAGTCGAGCAGAAGTCCAAGATGCTTTTGCAGGCGATATTATTGGCTTATATGATACGGGGAATTTTCAAATAGGTGATACCATCTATGCAGGTAACCAAGCCGTCCAATTTGAAGATCTACCACAATTTACGCCGGAGATTTTTATGAAAGTAGCGCCAAAGAATGTAATGAAGCAAAAATCTTTCCATAAAGGAATTGAACAACTTGTGCAAGAAGGAGCCATTCAATTATATAAGACCTATCATACAGAAGAGTATATACTAGGAGCGGTCGGACAACTGCAGTTTGAAGTTTTTCAATATCGTTTATTAAACGAATATAATGCAGAAGTTGAAATGACACCAATGGGGTCAAAAATTGCACGTTGGATTGATGATGAGGACTTAGATCCTAAGATGTCTTCCTCACGAAACCTTCTGGCAAAAGATCGTTTCGGCCAAGCTGTTTTCCTTTTTGAAAATCAGTTTGCTGAAAATTGGTTTAAAGACAAACACCCTGATGTTAAACTTAAACAGTTGATGTAAATCTCTTATTAAGGGTTACTGGTATTTAATAAGTAAATAATCTTAGCTTTTAATTTTGGTTTTGTGTATAATAATGATAGCGTTTGCCTGGGTTTTTATTTGCCTAGAATGAATAGCTATTCAGCGCATAGCTTAATATTAGAAATAATGTCTTTAAGGAGATGAACATATGGAAAAGAAAGAATTTCACGTAGTTGCTGAGACTGGGATTCACGCAAGACCTGCAACTTTATTAGTGCAAGCAGCTAGTAAGTTTTCATCAGATATTAACTTAGAATATAAAGGTAAATCAGTAAATTTGAAATCAATTATGGGAGTGATGTCTCTTGGCGTAGGACAAGGAGCTGACGTTACAATTACAGCTGAAGGTTCTGACGAAAAAGAAGCTATTGAAACGGTAACAGAGACCATGAAGAAAGAGGGCTTATCTGAATAATGACTAATAAACTAACCGGTATTGCGGCTAGTGATGGGATTGCAATTGCACCTGTTTATTTATTAGTGGATCCCGACTTAAGTTTTGACAAAAAGTCAATTGAAGATAGTGAACAGGAACTTATGCGTTTGTCTGTCGCTGTTGACCAAGCAAAAGCGGAACTTGAAAATATTCGCCAATTAGCTGCTGACCAATTAGGTGAAGAAGAGGCAAAAGTTTTTGATGCACATCTTTTAGTTTTATCAGATCCAGAATTCCTAGCCCAAGTAAAAACTTTGATTGAAGAAGATAAGATGAATGCAGAGGCTAGTCTTGAACAAGTTGCAGATATGTTTATTGCTACATTTGAAGCGATGGAAGACAATCCTTACATGCAAGAACGTGCAGCAGATATCCGTGACGTGAAACAACGACTTTTAGCTGCTTTATTAGGAGTGGAATTACCGACTCCAGCTACTATTGACCATGAAGTAATTGTGGTGGCTAGAGACTTAACGCCAAGCGACACTGCGCAATTGAATAAAAAATATGTGAAAGCCTTCGTCACAGAGATTGGCGGAAGAACATCTCACTCTGCTATCATGGCAAGGTCGTTAGAGATACCTGCCGTTGTTGGGATTGAAGGTGTTTCTCAAGCGGTTAAACAGGGAGAAAACTTAATCGTAGATGCCTTAGAAGGTCAAATTATCCTGCAAGCAAACGAGGAAGAACTAAAAGAGTATCAGCATAAAGGCGACCAATTTAAACAAGACCAAGAAGAATTAAAAAAATTGGTAGCATCGCCATCCATAACTAGTGATGGTAAAACAGTAGAAATTGCTGCCAATATTGGAACCCCTAAGGATGTTGAGGGAGCTATTGATAATGGAGCAGATGGAGTAGGCTTGTATCGAACAGAATTCCTTTACATGAATGCTTCTGATTTTCCTAGTGAAGATGACCAATATCGCGCTTATCGTCAAGTGCTTGAAGCTGTTGATGGTAAAGGGGTGGTCGTTCGAACCATGGATATAGGTGGCGATAAGCATTTGCCATATATGAAGTTGCCACAAGAAATGAACCCGTTTTTAGGTTACCGTGCTATTCGTATTTCTATAGATAAGCCAGAGATGTTCAAAACACAATTGAAAGCATTACTGAGAGCATCGGTTCATGGTGATTTGAAAATCATGTTTCCTATGATTGCTACAATTTCAGAGTTTCGCCAGGCTAAATCTTTATTAGAAGAGGTTAAAAAAGAACTTCAACAAGCGCAGGTTGAATATTCAGATTCTATCGAAGTTGGAATAATGATTGAAATTCCAGCTGCTGCTGTTTTAGCGGACCAATTTGCAAAGGAAGTAGACTTCTTCTCAATTGGTACAAATGATTTAATCCAATATTCAATGGCTGCTGATCGAATGAATGAGCGAGTTTCTTATCTTTATCAACCCTATAATCCTTCTATTTTGAGATTAGTCAAATTTGTAATTGATGCAGCTCACCAAGAAGGTAAATGGGTTGGTATGTGCGGTGAAATGGCTGGTGACCAAATGGCGGTACCTATTCTACTAGGTATGGGATTAGATGAGTTTTCAATGTCTGCTTCGTCAATCTTAAGAACACGTCAGTTAATTTCACGCTTAGATAGTAAAAAGATGCAAGAATTAGCTGATCGCGTGATCAAGGAATGTAATTCATCTGAAGCAGTAGAAGAGCTTGTTAATCAATATTTAGCCTAAAGTGTATTTCATAAATAGTTAAGACCCTAGGAATAGTTTGTCGCCATTTAAGCATAGCCATATGTTTGTGGAACAAATCGTTTCTAGTGTCTTTTTTTTACAAAAAACACTGTTGTTAAGGTAGTAAAATATTTACTATAATAGATGAGAATAGAAATAAGCTCTAGGAAGGAAGCATTATGAAGATAGGCATGTTTACGGATACCTACTTTCCTCAATTAAGTGGTGTATCAACTTCAATCAAATTATTAACAAAAGAATTGCGAGCTAGAGGACATGAGGTAGTTATCTTCACTACTACTGATCCGAATGCAGAAGCAGAGCCAGATGTTGTTAGGATTTCAAGTGTTCCCTTTTTAAGTTTTTCTGATCGAAGAATTGCATATCGGGGATTCGATCGCTGTTTGAAAATAGCGCGTTCCATGAACTTAGACCTTATTCATACGCACACCGAGTTTAGTATGGGTTTAGCTGGTAAGTATGTTGCTAGCCGTTTGAAGATTCCTAATATACATACTTATCATACAATGTATGAAAATTATACCCACTATATTTTAGATGGGCTCTTAGTTCAAGCCAATCATGTAAGAGTAATTTCACGTCAGTATTGTAACCAATCAAATGCAGTCATTGCGCCCAGTCAATTAACTAAAGATACTTTAGAATCTTATGGTGTTCATGTTCCTATACAGATAATAGCTACTGGAGTAAACATTCCAAATTTTAAACCAGAAGAAGCTAAAACTTTGCGGAAGACTTTAGATTTTAATAGTAAAGACCGTGTATTATTATCTTTATCACGTTTATCTAAAGAAAAAAATATAATTGAAGTCTTATATTCTTATTGTGAATTGAAGCAAAAGGATCCAAATCTAAAATTAGTGATTGCTGGGGATGGACCAGAAAGAGATAGTCTAGAACAATTTAGTCGTAAACATGATTTAGATGTGCGCTTTGTCGGATTTGTCGATCATGATGAAGTTTGGCGTTATTACCAAATGGCTGATTTATATGTAAATGCCTCAGAGTCGGAATCGCAAGGGTTGACTTATCTAGAAGCAATTGTTAACCGCTGTCCAATCATTGCTAAGAGTAATGATTACCTCAAGACTGTGATGCAAGAAGAGGCTTTTGGCGCCTTATTTGATGAAAATTACACACTTAATCAAGCAATTAGAGACTTTTTGGAGAAAAAAGACTCAAAACAAGTTGATCCAATTGATACAGATAACTTATATGAAATATCAGTAGAAAAGTTTACGGATCAAGTTTTAACCTTTTACAAGCAAGTATGTGAGCGATATATTGAAGAAGAAACTGGCCTTTTTGATCGTGTCTTTAGTAAAGTAAAAAATGTTATTCGTGAAATTGTAATAGGAGGAAAAATATAGTGGATCAAACACTCAAAGTAGGTTTTATCGGACTAGGTGTTATGGGACAATCAATGGCTAGACACATATTAAGAGCTGGTTATCCGCTTTATGTTTATAATCGAACGAGGTCTAAAGCCAATCAATTGGTTGAAGAAGGGGCTATTTGGCAAGCTTCACCTGAAGAAGTTGCTCAGGCATGTGACTTAGTCTTAACAATAGTTGGCTATCCTGAAGATGTTGAAGCGGTATACCTAGGTGAAAAGGGCTTGTTTAAGGGTGCTCACTCAGGTCAGGTTTTTATTGATTTAACCACCTCTAGACCAAGTTTGGCTCAGGAACTCACTAAAAAAGGACAAGCTTTGGGTGTTACTGTTTTAGATGCACCTGTTTCTGGTGGAGATTTAGGAGCAAAAGCAGGACGCCTAACAGCTATGGTTGGAGGAGATGCAGCAACTTTAGATCAAGTTCGTCCTATTCTTGAAACATTTAGTGCAAGTATTCAACTCCATGGTTCTGCAGGTTCTGGCCAACATGCTAAGGCAAGTAATCAGATTATGATTGCTGGGACAATGACCGGCATGGTCGAAACATTAAGGTATGCTAAAGCAAATGGGTTAGACTTAGAAAAAGTTATTGCAACCTTGACTGGTGGAGCTGCTAATAACTGGTCATTGGCCAATTATGGGCCTCGTATTTTAAAATCAGACTATTCACCTGGATTTTTTGTTAAGCACTATATCAAGGATTTAGGTATTGCTTTAGAAGAAGCTGAAAAAGCCAATTTAAATTTACCAGGTACAAAACTTGCCTATGATTTATACCAAGAATTAGCAAAAGAAGGTCATGAAAATGATGGTACTCAAGCTTTGATTAAGCTTTGGTGGGATCAAGCTTAATAGTCCTCCTCACTCTAAGTTGGGAAGCAACTTAAAATTTATTTCTTGCAATTTTATCTCAGTTTGTTAGTATACCTTGTATAAAATAAATTATCTTCTTAGTGAAGAATGGAGGAAATCATGAAAGCATCTGTACTTACTGGAATTATTCAACGACTAGAAACAATGACTAAGGCAAAAGATGAAGTTGAAATTCGTCGATTTGAATTGGATGGGATTGAAAAATGCCAAGTGACTTATTTACCAAATGATGATGCTTTTGAAATGACAGAATCAGAAACGGGAACTGTTTTCCGCTTTGACAACATTGATCTAGTAGCCATTGAAATATTTGATCTGTTGGGTTAATACAAACAAAAAGAGGTCTGAGGATAATCGAAATCCTAGACCTCTTTTTATTTATCATAAACATATAATCTTTTCATCAGTTAAAATCCTAAGCAAGATAATTATAAATATTAGAGCCAGTGAATCATGAGTATAAGAATACAAGAATGTGCTATAATGACTTTAAGTAAAAAAAGAAATAAGTTAATGAAGATAATAAAAAAGTATAGGAGGAATCATGAGAAAATTGATTCAACCCACTTGGTGTCTTAATTCAGTTTATCGTCTTAAGCCATCTGATCTAATCAACCAGCAAATTAAAGGCCTAATAGTAGATCTTGATAATACACTCTTGGCATGGAATTGCCTAGATCATACCCAAGAATTAGCAATATGGGCAAAGAGTATGCAAGATGCAGGTATAAAATTATTTGTTTTATCCAACAATCATCCCGAACGAGTACATAGGGTGGCGGATCCTTTAAAATTACCTTATCTCGGTCACGCCTTAAAACCGCTCAGACGTAGTTTTCGCTTAGCAATGAAAAGAATGCAAGTTAAGCCGGAGCATGTCTTAGTGGTCGGTGACCAGATAATGACCGATGTAATAGGAGCTAAGAGTTTAGGTTTGAAAGTACTTTTAGTTAAACCTATTGTCAATAATGATAATATTTACACCCTGGTCAATCGCACTTTAGAAAAAATGGCACTGAAATGGATTGGGATTGACCGACATGGAGACTGGGGGGACCAACTTGAAAGACCAAACTAATTTACAAGAAAACTATCAATGCATTGGATGTGGGGCTGAAATTCAAAGTGAAGATCCTAATAAGATGGGGTATTTATTGGCTTCTATCTTGGAGAAGAAAAAAATAGAAGGCGATTTTTATTGTCAGCGCTGTTTCAGACTGCGTCATTATAATGAGCTACAGGATGTGCAAATTTCAGACGATATATTTCTGGATCGCCTTTCTTCCATTTCAGAAGACGATGCTTTTGTAGTGAATGTTATTGATATATTTGATGTTGAAGGAAGTATGTTATCTGGCTTAAATCGTTTTATTGGCAAGCAACCTTTTGTTTTAGTCGCTAATAAAGTAGACTTATTACCAAAATCAGTCAAACAAAATCGAATCGTTCATTGGTTGAAACAGCGTTTCTTTGAAAATAGTTTAAAACCAGACGAAGTGTTTTTGCTGTCAGCCAATAATCCAGCTAGCTTACAAGCTCTAATTGATCGGATTGACCGCGAGGTAAGACAACGTAATGTTTACATAGTGGGAGTTACTAATGTTGGAAAATCTACCTTAATTAACCAACTGCTGAGACATTATGGTGGAGACAAAGAAATAATCACAACCTCTGATCATCCGGGCACCACACTCGATACGATTCGTATACCATTAACAGAAACAACGGGTATCATTGATACTCCGGGAATTATCAAGGAAAACCAACTGGCTCATTACTTAGATCGTCAGGGAATGAAAAAACTATTACCCAATAAAGCAATTAAGCCTAGAACTTTTCAGTTAAATGCTGGTCAAACACTCTTTTTAGCTGGAGCAGGTAGAGTTGATTTTATAGCAGGAGAAAGGGCAGCCTTTACTTTTTATGTCTCCAATGAGACATATATTCACCGGACTAAAACGGATAAGGCAGATGACTTTTACCTTAAGCACAAAGGACAACTCTTAAGTCCTCCATATCTCAATCAAGCAGTTAATTTTCCTGAACTACAAGGAAGGGATTATCAATTAAAACCCAATCAAGATTTAGCGATTGCTGGACTAGGATGGTTAACAGTTAATGAACCTGTTCAAGTAAGACTATGGGCTCCAAAAGCTGTCCAAGTTACACAAAGAGAAAGTATGATTTAGGTTAAACAGATCTAGTTAGAAAAGGAGTCAATATGACCGTATTAAATAAAAAACAAATTAAGTTTCTTAGAAAAAAAGCGCAAAAAGAAAAAGCAATTTTTCAAATCGGAAAATTAGGAATTACAGAAGTCTTTATTCAACAAGTGGATGATGCCATTGAAAAAAGAGAATTAATTAAATTTAATATTCTGCAAAATTCTGATGAAGAAATTGATCAAGCGGCTGAACAAATTGCTCAAGCAATTAATGCAGTAATTGTTCAAACCGTTGGACATACAGCTGTTCTTTATCGCCCTTCTCACAAAGAAAAATATCAAAGAATAAGTGAAGAAATAGCCACTATTCAATAGCAACAGAAAGGAGACCTCCATGCGGACGATCGTCAGTGAACAAACTATTTTGAGGCTTGAGCGAGAATATGCCTCGATCACCTTAGGACAAATAGCGGATTTAACAACCGACCGTGATCGCCAACGCATCGGTATTTTAGGAGGGACTTTTAATCCGCCTCATTTAGGTCATTTAATGATGGCTGAACAAGTAGGAAAACAATTAGATTTAGATGAAGTTTGGTTTATGCCAACCGCAAAGCCACCTCATGCGCCGGGGAAGCAGACCATTGCTTCTCAACACCGGCTGCAAATGGTTCAAAGAGCGATCGAAGGTAATCCTTTGTTTAAACTCCAAGCCTACGAAGTTAATCGTGGTGGGAAAAATTATACCATTGATACTATGAGGCATTTCGTGAAAGCTTACCCTGAGTGCGACTTTTACTTTATCATTGGGAGTGACTCAGCTAATGAACTAGAGACTTGGCGTGACATTAGTGAATTGGCTTCAATGGTTCAATTTGTGGGTGTGCGACGTCCAGGCGAAGAAATTTATGGGGGGCAATATCCAATCATCTGGGTAGACAGTCCTTTGGTAGAGCTTTCTTCAACGGAAATTCGTCTAAGAGTCTACTTGGAACAATCCATTCGTTATCAAGTTCCTGATGCGGTGATAGACTACATTAACCGCCACGACCTATATCGACGTTTGGATTGATGAAAGAAGGAGTTTTTATGACAGAAGAACTTATTTACCAACAAGACTTTATTAATATGAGCCGTCAAGAGTTGATTAATCAATTAGAAAAGCGTTTATCAAAAAGACGGTTTGATCATGTAATGGGGGTTGAAAAAAAAGCGCTTGAGTTAGCGAAGCTTTATGAAGAAGATATCGAAAAAGCATCAATCGTTGCTTTAATGCATGACTATGCCAAAGAAATTGAATCCGAGGCAATGTTAAATTTAGCTCAAGCATTTTGGTCAGACGAGCGGCTTGAAGACGCAACAGAAGGAATCTGGCATGGTTTTGCTGCTGCACAAATATTGAAAACGGATCTAGCATGTCAAGATGATGAAATTATTCAAGCGGTAGCTGCTCATACTACGGGCTGGCACCAAATGTCAAAACTTGCAAAAATACTTTATATCGCAGACTATACAGAAGAAGGACGTAATTTTAAAGGAGTCAATAAGGTTAGAAAACTAAGTCAAATTGATTTAGATAAGGCTTGTTTTTTGAAGATGCGTATGACAGTAAAGCACTTGATGAAAAGGCAAGAATATCTTTTCCCCTTACAAATTGAAGTCTATAATAGTTGGATTAAAAATTATAAAGCAAATAAAGCTATTTAGGAGGAATTATGACATTATCAAGTAAAGAAAAATTAGAAGTAATTGTAAAAGCGGCGGACGATCGGATGGGCCAAGATATTATGGCTTTAGATGTAAGTCAAATGACACCCTTGGCAGAATATTTTGTAATCATGCACGCCAAGAATGAACGTCAACTTAATGCGATTGTGGACGAAATCATTGAAAAATGTCATCAAGCGAATATAAATATCAAGGGTTCTGAAGGAAAAGATGGCGGACGCTGGATTTTAATTGATATTTATGAAATCGTTGTTCATGTCTTTCATTATGAAGAGCGTAGCCATTATAATTTAGAAAAAATCTGGCGAGATGCGCCATTAGTGGACATTTCTGCATGGGTGAATCCTTAATGAGTTTTACCGATGTCGCTTTGGTTTATGACCGTTTTAATGATTTGAGCGCCTATGATCAGTGGCTAGATTTTACTTTAGCTCATGCAGGAGAAGCTGTTGAAAATGTTTTGGATATGGCATGTGGGACAGGTTATTTTAGCCGTTTATTAGCTAAGAATTATCAGCAAGTTAAGGGTATGGATTTAAATGAAGCAATGATTGACCAAGCTAAAAAACAAGCAGGAAATGAATATGAAAACCTCATCTTTCAACAAGGTGATATGCTCAATCTAGAAGCAGAAGAGGGAAAGTATGATTTAGTGACTTGCTATGCAGATTCTTTATGTTTTCTAAAGAATGAAGAAGAGCTTAAACAGGCTCTTTTTTCAATGGCTAATTGTCTAAAAGATAGTGGTCGATTATTGTTTGATGTATGGACCCCTTATCAATTGAGTCAAGGATTTGATCAATTTTCTTATCAGGATGAAGATGAAAAGGGTGCTCTATTGTGGACATCTTTCACTAAAGCTAATGATTTAAGTGTAATTCACCAGTTAACTGTCTTTGATCGCATTGAGTCTGAAGCTGATCAAGATTTTTATAGACGTTATCAAGTCGACCTAGAAGAAAAAACCTATCCCTTAGCTACTTATAAAAATTTTTTACTAGAAGCAGGCTTGCAACCACAACAAATTCAAGTTTTGGTCAATTTTGGTGAACGTCAGTATGACGAATCTCAAGATCAAAAGACTGATCGTTGGTTTTTTGTATGTCAAAAGGGGGAATAAATGTTGAGAACCTTAGGCATTATTGCAGAATACAATCCTTTTCATTATGGCCATCTCTATCAGCTCAAAAAGGCAAGGACCTTAACTCAAGCTGAATGCATTATCGTTTTAATGAGTGGGAATGTTGTGCAAAGAGGGGAGTTTCCTATTCTGGATAAATGGCATAGGGCAGAGCTTGCCTTAAAAAATGGAGCAGACCTAGTCCTCGAACTTCCATTGAATGCTAGTCTGCAGGCAGCGGATTTTTTTGCCGGAAGCTCCGTTGACATCATGAAAGACTTGGAGGTTGATTATTTAGCTTTTGGAAGTGAATCGGCTGAATTAGCAGATCTTCAAGCCTATTTAGATTTTATTGAGTTAATTGATGCGGACTTGCAAAAAAATATCCGTCTTTTACTTAAAGAAGGAAAGGCCTACCCAGCCGCTTATCAAACGGCTGTCGCTCAACAATTGAAACAGCATGAATACAGTTTAAGTTTCGATCCATCTGCTAGCAATCAAATGCTAGGCATTCTGTACTTAAAAGCACTAAAAGGTTCTAAAATTCAACCAATTGTTATCCCTCGTCTTAAAGAAACTCAAGAGCTAGAACAGTGGATTGAGCTACCACATGAGCTACAACCAATATCTATCCTTTCAGGCAGTCAAATCAGAAAGGAAGTTCAAGAGGGTGTTCTAAAAGCTCGAAATCTTCCGATAATGACTTGGCAGAAGTTGCAAATGCATTCCTTAATCGAATGGCAAGATTATTATACCTTACTCAACTATGCTATCTTAGCGTTGGGGAAAGAAGGTCTTGCTAAAATTCAAGGAATGGTCGAGGGGATGGAGTCGGCTATCTATAAGCAAAATCTCAAAACTCAGTCTTGGGAGGAATTAGTGGATGCTCTTACTTCGAGTCGGTGGACACGGTCAGCTGTACAACGTCTATTGATGATGGTTTTATTGCATATTGATCAAACAATGTGGCAAAGTTATTTAACAAAAAATAAAAAGCAGAAAGTGCTTCGTATCTTGGCTTTTAATCAAGTGGGACGAGCCTTTTTAAGCAGCTTTAATTCGGAAAAACTAAAACTTTTTTCTAATTTATCGCAAGAAATAGCAGACAATTATCACTTGTCCTTGCAAGTAGATAGTATTTTGCAGGCCAATCCTAATAAAAAAACTGAAGAACAAGTGATAGCAAAGCATCCCATTTATTTAAATGAGCCTTATTTATAGCAAGCTAAACTAGTAATATGAACGTCAATCAGCTATACTAATATTGGTTTAGAATTGATTATTGTGATTGACAAGCTGTCTTTTCTTAAGTATAATTTATTTTGTCGTTTTAGAGGTGATATATATGAAATGGACCCTTCGTCAATTACGTGAGGCCTGTCGTGACGGCATCTATTCTTTTGATGAGCGAATAGATATCCAATCACAAATAAGTGAACGCAAGTCGGATATAATCCACATAGATGAAGTGCATTCTAAGGGATACTTCCTTTTGCGTGATGAAGAGTTTGTGCTCCACTGCCAATTTGATGTGGACGTGACATTGCCTTCAACTCGTAGTTTGAAGCCTGTAGTTGTCCCTTTATCAATAAAGGTGAGAGAACGCTACGTTGATAAAAGTTTAGACTTTAATGCTCAAGACTATGAGGAAACCACTATTGTTCTTGAACATGACTATATTGACCTCGCAGCGTCTGCTGTTGATAATATTCTTTTGAATATTCCAAGACAAGTCATTGCAGAGGATGATACAGATCTTCCTTCAGGCAAAGACTGGACAGTTGTAACCGAAGAAGAATATAATCTTCAAAACCAAGCAGAAGAGGATCAAGTTGATCCAAGATTTGCAGCCTTAAAAACGTTATTATCAGACCAAGATAAATAATGGTCATCAACTACCAGGAGGTGTAAAACATGGCAGTACCAAAAAGAAGAACATCTAAAGCAGTAAAAAGAAAGCGTCGTACTCACTTCAAATTAAACGTACCAGGAATGAATCCTTGTCCTGAGTGTGGAGAAATGAAATTAAGCCACCGTGTATGCGGTAATTGTGGTTTCTACGCAGGAAAAAATGTAGAACAAGTAGCAAAATAATAACAAGAAAGATCGGTTAATCGGTCTTTTTTGGCTCTATGTCCAATAGGGTTGATGCTATCCAAGGAGATTAAGCAATTAACGGTT
>NZ_JBNUPM010000028.1:0-11385 GCF_050409425.1 Facklamia sp. P13064
AGCCCTCTAAATCACCATAGGTTGGTGATTTAGAGGACTTTGTCTACAGTCTGAAGTTAGACTAAAGTGTCTAACTTTTTTTATAGGAGAGACTATTTTTTCTTAGCATTCAAGTCAATCGACCCAACTAAATAGGAGCGGCAATCAGGATTATTTGATAGCTTCATAATTTCATTATGCGCAAAGGATTGATTAAAATCGTACAGAAAGTCATTGTTTTTAGTTTTGTAGATATTCAATCCATAAAGTAATAAGAAGGGGTTGGGTTGTAAACTTTCCCCCTTAATCATCATTGTAAATAAAGTTAAATGAATAAATAGGTAGGCTAATACAGAAGGCCATGTGAATGACTGAATCATATAGACCGTCGTCACATTGGAAATCAAAAAAGAGACGGGTTGACCATTGATATCGGTGATTTTATCTTTGGTAAAGTCTTCTATATGATATTGGTCTTGCTGAATATAGGCTTTACGGGCGTATTGCTTTTTCAAATGGGCATAGAGCCATCTACTTAAAAGACCTAAAACGAAGAGGACCACGAGGACAATCAATATAACATGAAAATGATTGAGCTTGTATTGATCAAAGTTACTATAGAGTATTTTTAACGTGAACAAAATAATTGATAGGGACATGGAGCTGATATAATAGATAATTTGATAAAGTCTTGGTAAGTCTTTTAACATACTATTCCTTTCTTTTGCCAAAGTAACGTACATAGTTAGTAAACCATAATATTTAATAAAATAAGAATGATATGCTTCAATCAAAACAATTACTGTTTAATTTTTAAATGTGTAATCGTTTTTAATCTTTTTTCAATTATTTGCTATAATAAGAGAAAATTGACGACGGAGGGTAGTTATGCGTATTGTTCAGATAGTCCTAGCAGAGGATGAAGCGATTCAACGAAAAAACATGACACGAATGATTGAAGCAGCGTGTCAAACACTCCATATCAAGCCGATTATTACTTGTTATGAATCCGCCGAGGCTTTTTTATTTCATTTAGAAGACCATCAAGAATGGCAAATCGCTTTTCTCGATATTGAAATGGCTGAAATCAATGGCATGGAATTAGCCCATCAATTAAAAGAAAAGGCCCCTTATTTAAAGATTATTTTTGCTACGGCTTATGCGGAATATGCTGTGGAAGGCTACCAAGTAGATGCGCTAGATTTTTTGTTAAAGCCGATTAATACAACAGCAATAGAGCGGGCACTTTCTAAATATCTGCTGATTCAACCGAAATCTGAACGTTTTCTGGTTGTTGAAGACCTGATAGGAAAGCGATATGTCTTGGAACTTGATGATTTGATCCTGGTTGAGGTTAATAAACGTGAGTTGCGGTTAGTTTTATTAGACCAAGAGCTTTTTATAACAGGGGCCTTAGCTCGTTTTAAAGAGGACTTAGACCAACGGTTTGTAGCACCACATCGTTCTTATTTAATTAATTTGAATCATGTTGAGAGTATTGGGAAAGAAGAAGTCATTCTTTCTTCTGGTGCAAAGGTTCCTCTCTCGCGTCGCTCAGTTAAGACAATTCAAAAGGCTTTTATCGAACATTATAAAGGAAGTGCCTTTTATGGTTAAAGCGTTAGTAAGCTTAGTGCTTTTTGTTTTATTGCTGAGTCTGTGGTATATCTACCGTTTAAGATTGGATTTGCGTTTTCATCAAATTCAGCAAAAGGAATTGGATGACTATGCACTGGAAGTCGAGTCAATCTACCGGCAGATGCGGGGTATCCGGCATGATTACCGCAATCATCTTCAAGTCATTCAAGCCTATTTAACCAGTCAAGACTATCAAGCCTTGGATCAGTATCTGCAAGAACTAACGAATGAAATGAATCAAGTGGATACGATTATTCGGACCGGAAACACCTTAATTGATGCCTTGGTTAATACCAAGTTGACTCGGGCTCAAGCAAAGGGAGTCGACGTTCATGCCAACGCAATCGCCCCTAAAAATCTAAGTATTCATTCGACGGATTTAGCCGTTATTTTAGGGAATTTATTAAACAACGCACTTGAAGCAACCATTCATGCAAAGGATAAGCAGCCGGCCTTTATCCGTTTATACATTGCCCCCTTAAAAAACACTTTTTATATCAGCGTTCAAAACTCCATGGCTCAAAGACCCAGACAGAACTTCTTATCTTTAAAAGCGCCCAACCGTCAAGGCTTCGGGTTAAAACGGATTGATGCGGCAGTCAATAAAAATCAAGGCATTGTTAATAGACAGTGGGAAGAAGGGGTTTTTGCGACAGAAGTTACCTTACCTTTGCAAAATGACCACTCATGTCAAAATTAGAACCATTGATGCACTTTCTGTTTTGAAGGTGCATTTTCCTTCTATAATATTGTCAAGAAAAGGAGAGGTGATTGCAATGAGAGACCGCACCCATACTTTAAAATTTTTAGTCACTCGTTTGTGGCAATTTGATCAATGTTTTTTCTTTTATTATTTCCTCGATATTGTATTAAGAATTATGACCCCCCTTTATCAACTATTTGTATCGGTCCATCTTATTTCTATATTAATGAAAGAAAGTGACCTCTTATCCTTTTCAAAGCAAGTGTTAGGAGTCATCGGTGGATTAATTGTTTTGGAAGCTTTAAAAACATTTGTATTGACTACCATAGAAAAGCATAGAGTATCATTTCACATACATATGTTTAATGATGTTTTTGCAGAAAGAGCAAGATTGGATTATCCTCTGTTAGTCGGGTCAGATGCCGCTAAACTCTTTGATAATGCGTCACGGTGTTTAGACCATAGTGAGGAAGCATTGGGTGGTATCATTGCGAACTCTGCTGAAGTGATGATTGCCTTGCTATCCGTTTTAATCTACATCAATGTTTTAGCTCAACTGTCTAGTATCTTTCTCTTGTTACTGGTCGTGATGATCAGTGGCTTATTGGTAATCAAGCATTTCCAAAATAAATTATTAAAGGCTAATCGTCCCCTTCATGTCAAGAATAATACGAAGTTTAGCTATTTGAATCATACGATGGGAGATCAGCGAGTGGCTAAAGATGTTCGACTCTATTCCATGAGCGCTTGGTTTAAGGACATTTTCGATCAACTTTGGGCAGACTATGAAAGGATTGTGCGCCCTGAGAATAAATGGAAACGGATTGAAGGGCTCTATGTAATGGGCATGCTAGTGATCATGATGGGCCTTGCATATCATCAAAGTGTGCAAGAGATTCGAGCAGGCCAAATGGAGCCGTCAAACTTTTTGATTTATGCGAGCTTGGTAACCATGATGGCAAGCAGTTTAACCAACTTTATTAATGCGAGCGCCACCTTTTTCTTACAAAATGAAAAGTTAATGGCTCTGTATTATTATTTTAACCAGAGACCCGTCTTGAACCACCAGCCGCACGAAGCAATACCACAAGAAATTAAAACAATCGAGTTTCGTAATGTGACCTACACTTATCCGAATGCGAACCGACCGATTATTAACAACTTCAATTTAAAGATTCATGCTAATGAAAAGCTAGCTATCGTGGGTGAAAATGGAGCAGGCAAAACCACTTTAATTAAATTAATGCTAGGACTTTTAAAACCCGATCATGGTGAAGTATTAATCAATGGCATTGATCGAAGTAAATTTGCTATTGAAGATTATTACCGCCTGTTTGCGCCTGTTTTTCAAGATAATTACCTTTTTACGTTTACGATCAAAGACACTATTCTTCAAGGATATGAGGAAGATGCGCTTCGTTACCACCAAGTGCTCAATCAAAGTGGTATGGCTAAAGTGGTGGCCAGTTTGCCTCAGGGCGATCAAACTGCCATTGTTCGTGAAGTAAATAGTGAAGGCATGCAGTTATCCGGTGGGCAATTACAAAAATTAAAGTTAGCGCAAGCTTTATACAAAAAGGCTCCAATATTAGTGCTTGATGAACCGACAGCGGCTCTTGACCCGATTAGTGAGAGTGAAGTCTATCAGAATTATTTAGCCTTTTCGAAAGGGAAGATCGCCCTGTTTATATCCCACCGTCTAGCCTCGACCCATTTTTGTGAGCGAATTATATATTTACATAAGGGGCAAGTAGCAGAAGAGGGAAGTCACAAAGACTTAATGCAAGAAAAGGGCGCTTATTATCATATGTTTGAAACGCAAGCTTATTATTATCGGGAGAAGATCACAGAGCCTGAGAGTGAAGAACTTAGTGAGCAAGGAGGACTAATCTAATGACCAAGCGTCAATTATTTCTAAGAACATTTAAAGATATCTGGCAGTACGGTAAGCAAGGGCTTCTTTATAAGTTAGTAATCAGTATTTTTTCTAGTGCCATTCCTTTCTTAAATTTCATCTACATTGCTCAAATCCTAACTCATTTAGCAGCCAAAGATTTCGACCACGTCTATCAGCTAATTGCTCAATACCTCGTGCTCTTTTTAATTTTAAATACGCTGGTCCATTGGTTAAAACCAATGGTCGACAAAAAACATCAAGCCATACTGCGTAAAATAACGGCTTTACCTAACGAAAAATTACTGGTCATGAATTTCCACTATGCGGATGAGGCGACGATTAAGGAAAAAATCCACCAAATAAACCGTGATCAAATTCAAAATGCTTCCAGTTTCAAAGTTATTTATCATAACACTTACTTATTAGTGGAAGCTCTCGTTCAAATTGTTTTTGCCCTTATTCTTTTAACGCCTTTGTGGCAATTGGATAAAGGGTATCCTTTCAATTGGTTTCATCCTTATAGTTTAAATGGTATACTCATTGTTCTTATTATAGTAGTCATCACGCTTCAGACAATTTGGTCTCAAAAAACCATGCAAGGAGTAGACGAGTTATCCGGTTGGTTACTTAAGACGAATAATGCCTTTAATTATTTGGCTCATAACCTGAGTGAAGTAGAAGCTGGGAAAGAAGTGAGACTGTATCATTTACAAGATAAAATTAAACAGCATACGCAAAGGTATTTGGATGAATATAAGGTGTTTGAGAGAGTGTACTATGGAGGCTTTGGTAAAGTTCGCTTAATCAACAATGTGGGTTCACAACTTGTCACCGGAGCCATTTATTTATTAATTGGGGTACGTGTTATTTCTGGGAATTTATCGGTAGGCTTGGTTGTTCAAATGATTGGAGGGATCAACCAATTGATGGTGTCTTTGATTGAAGCCATGGCGTTTTTAAACATTTTTGCCCAAACAGCTCCCATGCAAAGGTACTATGAATTAATGGATTTACCTGATGAAGAAGCCAAAGGTTCTCTTCCGATTGAAAAAAGACTGGATAATGATTACCAATTGACTGTAAAGAACCTTTCTTTCACTTTCCCAGGTGCTGATCAAGCAACCTTACAGGGTATTACTGAAACGTTTGAAGTGGGCAAACACTATGCGATTGTTGGAGAGAATGGATCCGGTAAGACGACATTCATAAAAGTGTTGATGCGACTTTATGAACCTACTCAAGGAAAAGTTCTATTGAATAAAATTGATGCCGATAAATACGCTTTAAAAGAATTTTACCAATTATTCTCCGTGGTTTTTCAAGATTTCCGGTTGTTAGGACTTTCTATGGCAGAAAATATTGCAGTTCGACCAGATTATGATCGCCATCAAGTAAATAATGCGCTTAGAGAACTAGGTCTGAACGATTTTGTAGAAACGCTTGATAGAGGAATTGAAACATATTTAGGCACGGAGTATGATCCTGAGGGGGTCCATGTTTCTGGTGGGCAGGCTCAAAAAATTGCCATGGCCCGTGCCATATATAAAGATGCGCCAGTTTTTATTCTAGACGAGCCGACGGCAGCCTTAGATCCGGTGGCTGAATTTGAAATTTACCAAAATTTTTCCCAAATTGTAAGGGATAAAACAGCCTTCTATATATCCCACCGTTTGTCTTCTTGCCGCTTTTGTGATGAAGTTCTCGTTTTTGATCGAGGACGAATTGTTCAAAGAGGTAGTCATGAAAACTTGGTTCACCAAGAAGGTAAATACAAGGAGTTGTGGCAAGCACAAGCACAGTATTATCAGTAAACAGTCACAGACATCTCTTGTTTTTGAGATGTCTGTAGTTGTATAGTTTTCGTTTTAAATAGTTGCCTTAAGTAACTCTTGTTCAGAATGATGGAAGGAAAATGCGTTGAAAAGTTTAGGCCCTGCACCCATCCAAACAGGATAGGAAGCACTATTAGCTGAAAATCGTTCATTGCTCAGAGCGAAGTTGATTTTTATTGGCCTGTTAAAGGTAAATTTATTTTTAATATCTAGTCGCTTAAATTTTTAATATAAAGAGAGTTTTAAGCAATATCATCATTTTAGTATTATAATATAATAACGTAAAACTTTTGATGCTGATTAAGATTCACTATGTAATTATAGGATAAGAAGTGATAATGTGAAAAAATTGTTCAACCACTGATAAAAAAGTGGCCGGTTTTAGCCACACTATTAATGAGTGTAATAATAAGTGGATTTACGGTTAATGCTCAAAATAAATAGCCATCCAACCAAGAAACCTATTCTATTATAACTGCTTCTGATTATGCACCTTTTGAATTTACCGATGATGAAGGTAATCTTAAAGGAATTGACATTGAAATTCTCGAAGCCATAGCTGAAGAAGCCGGCTTCAAGATTGATTATAAAATTATGCCTTCTTCTGGCCTGCAAGCCTTAGAAAGTAATCAAGCAGATGGGATGATTGCTGCTATGGGTATAACTATGAAAGAAAAGAGACCTTTGATTTCTCAGACCTTTATTTTGAAGTAGGCTCGATGTTTACAGTGAAAGAAGATTCGAAGATGGTGGGCGATATTTTGGAAGTTATGCCAAATTTAGCAAATGATGGGATGACCATGGTGGTAACCCACGAGATAGGCTTTGCCCGCGAAGTGTCAGACCGAGTGATCTTCGAGGAAGAAGGCTATGTAATTGAAGATGCCGATACCAATCTAATTTTTAAACATCCTGCCGAAGCCAGAACCAAAAGTTCTTGGATAAGGTGTTATAATCAATTGCGACTCAGTCTAATTATAGGCTGAGTTTTTAATTGTATCTAACTAGTATATTAAGACGTGTACCTTCTTGAAAATAATATTGTTTAGGAAGATTTAAATATGCAACCCTTAGACCAACTCCACAAAACTATTGCAGACCCAATGAATCAAGCGTATAGTAAAAAAGGTGTTCTGTCACCTTATAAATAATGTAAGAGGAAAGATTAGTCATTGTGAAGCAAGCCCCAAGCAAAAACCAGAGGTCTGTCCCCTCTTTTGGAATGATCCCAGTATGTCTGGTCCAAGCCTTTGTTGCTGCGGCAGCAGAAACGGCTATTTTAGAACTTTTAATTGCTTATGGGGTGGAAGAAGTTATAAGTGCGGGCTGCTGTGGGACTTTAGAAGAGATAGCAGAAAATACTTTTTTAACTCCTTTTAAAGCCTTGCGAGACGAAGGGACTTCCTATCATTATCAAGAAGCTACTCGTTTTGTTGAAATGAATCGTCATGCTTTAAAAGCGATTGAACAGGCCCTATCCTACCACCAAATGTATTAATAACTTTGAAGACAGACGGACTCTACCGTAAAAGGAAGGACATGGTGGCTCATCGCAAGGAAGAAGGGTGAGCTGTAGTTGAGAAGATGATTCCTTTGATGATGCTCTCATTCTTTGATGAGATGCTGTGATGAATCTTTGATGAAAGATACTTTCGCCTTTTTAAGACTTACTTTAGCTTGTGATATAATTAAACGAAATAGAGGAGGAATAATATGCAGGTAAAGATTACAAGAAATGCTTATTTTATGGGGGGATTAATGCCCCTAACTGTCTATCAGGATGGCAAGTCAATTGGGAAAATACATACGAATGAGACAATCACTCTTGAGGTAGTAGAAGGTTCAACTATAGTTGTTAAGCAATTAGGGATGAGAAGCAATCCCCTAGAGGTCAAATCGGGTGATTATATAGAGATTTCAGGTAAACCCTGGTTAGGTCTTCTTCAAGTTGTTCTTCTAATTAGTTTTCTTTTTTTATCATATATTTCAGACAATACTTTTAAAATAATTAGTTATTTTATACTACCGATTCTCTATTTTTCCTCCGTATTTTTAATTGAAAATTTTAAGCTGGAGAAAAAGAAATAAAATCATCCTGTAATTTAGGAACTATTTTGCTATTCCATTTATAGATAATGAGAATCTAATGGCATCAATTATGCAGCTGATCGATGATTTATAGGCGAAAAAACAGGCTAATTGAATCATTATCTTGAGCTGTGTTTCAATCCTATTAAGCATAATGCTGATAAAAGTAACTCTAAGTATGAAGTTAAAAAGATCATTAAAAATAAGCGATTTCTAAGTGTCAAACTTCTGACAGCTCCAAGATGTCTTTTCTTATCCCGAGTCCAAATACTTTAGAAGTTTTGAGTAATAACTCCATTTATTTTAAGTCCCCCTTATAGAAAGGAGAAAAATAAGTGGATTTATATTTCTGAACGTTCGGAAATTCAACTTAAGAAACTTTAGATTAAAGTGAAACAAGTCCCAAATAGAGGACTATAATGAGCTTATTCTTAGCTTAGGAGGCAATTATGTCACAAAACAAATGGACACGCGCAGCGATCTTACAGGATATTAAGGAACAAAAGGTTCAATTCATTCGTTTAATGTTTACCGATATTATGGGGAAAATTAAAAACGTAGAAATTCCAGTCTCACAAATCGAAAAAGCTCTTGATAATAATATGACTTTTGATGGTTCCTCCATTGATGGTTTTGTTCGGATAGAAGAAAGTGATATGTATTTGGTACCGGATTATGATTCTTGGTTAGTTTATAATTGGAAAGAAGGAAGCGGTAATGTTGCTTCTTTAATTTGTGATGTGGAAACAGCCCATCGTCAGCCCTTCTCAGGTGATCCGAGAACTAACCTGAAAAGAGTGCTTACTAAAATGCAAAAACTAGGTTTTACTTCATTCAACTTGGGGCCAGAACCAGAATTTTATCTTTTTAAAAATGATGAGAATGGGAATCCCACCATGGAATTAAATGATAAGGGAGGCTATTTTGACTTAGCTCCGATTGATTCAGCAGAAAATACTCGTCGTGATATTGTTTTAGAGTTAGAAGACTTAGGGTTTGAGATTGAAGCCAGTCACCATGAATGCGGACCTGGCCAACACGAAATTGATTGGAAATATTCAGATGCTTTAACAGCTTGTGATAACATTCAAATTTTCAAATTAATTGTTCGCTCAGTAGCCCATCGTCATAATATGCACGCATCCTTTATGCCAAAACCGGTTTATGGTTTGGCAGGTTCAGGTATGCACTTTAATCTGTCTTTGTTTACAGAAGATGGTAATGCTTTTTATGACCCGGAAGGTAAAGAGGGGCTTTCGCAAACAGCTTATTATTTCATTGGTGGTTTAATGAAGTATGCATCAGCTTACACAGCTATTGTGAATCCAACTGTTAATTCATACAAGCGCTTAGTCAGTGGCTATGAAGCGCCTGTTTATATTGCCTGGTCTGGTCAAAACCGTTCACCATTAATTCGCATTCCAGCTGCGCGTGGTAATTCTACTCGTATCGAAGTTAGAAGTGTAGATCCTTCAGCTAATCCTTATTTAGCCTTAGCTTCACTATTAACAGCTGGACTAAAAGGGATTGAGGAGAAAATTACTCCTCCAGCAGAAGTACGTGAAAATATTTATGAAATGGATCAAGAAAAACGTATGCTTAAAGGGATCTATCAGCTCCCAGCTAGTTTAAAAGAGGCTGTGAATGCACTGAAGACCAGTCCAGAAATAATGGAAAGTTTAGGTGAACATATCGCCAGTAACTTTATTCGAGAAAAAACATTGGAATATGAGGATTATTTAAAAAATGTTTCCCAATGGGAACTGGATCGATATTTTGAGACCTATTAATAGAGGTAGAGAAAATAAGGACTTAGCATTCTTTATTGCTTAGTTCTTATTTTATTGTTAAAATCAATAAGTAATTAATAAGAGCGCATCCATTAAAATAGGAGGGCTTAAATGACATGGAAAATAAAACAATTTAATGACTTGAGCACTTACGAACTTTATCAAATATTGCAATTACGGTGCCAAGTATTTGTGGTTGAGCAAAAGTGTCCCTATTTAGACATTGATTATTTAGATATAGAGGCTGATCATTTATTCCTTGAAGAAAATGGGGAAATATTTGCCTATTGTCGATTATTAGCTCCTGGGGTGAGTTTTGAAGAAGCATCAATTGGTCGTGTTTTGGTGAAAGAAGATCAACGGAATCAAGGCTTATCTTATCAAATAATGACTAAAGCTATTGAATTTCTATTTAATCAAAAAAATTATCCTTCGATCAAGCTATCCGGTCAAACTTATTTGATCGATTTTTACAAGGGCTTAGGCTTTCAACCAACTAGTTCAGTTTATCTTGAGGATAATATTGAACACATTGATTTACTGTTAAATAAGAAACTTCATAATGGAGAGAAGGAATGAAAAAATGAAAAAAATGATATTAAGTTTAATTGCAACCGTTGTGCTATTGCCACTAGTCAATCCTATTGATGCTGAGGATGACCAAACAACAGTGGAAGTAACTAGCGAGTATGTATCAAAAAAAGATGATCAAGCAATTATTGAATTTTTACCACAGGCTTATCTTGAAGCTAAGATGGAAGTAAGTGATGAAATTGAAGCCTTTAAAGAAAAATACAGAAAGTTCCGTTTAACGGAAGTCTATCAGGACCTGCTGAAAGAAGACCCGGAAGTTGAGAATTTTACCGGTTATATGTCGGTTGCTTTAAATCAGCTAAACAGTATAGTGGATCAAACTTACCTAGTTTATTTGAGAAACTACCAAGAGCGATTGGCTAAAATCGAACAAGATTTTGAGTTGGGACAATTGCAATTAACAGAAGAAGTTGCCAAGTTTGTTTCGGATTATTCTTTAACAGAGCCTGAGAAAGTAAAAGCTAAAGAATATAGTCAAGAGGAATTATTAACTCATTGGAAAAATTATGCCTATTACCAGCAAACATTAGACTTGGATAAACAAATGGAAAGTTTGTATCAAAAACATTTTGATAATCTTGCTTCATTGCCTGAAGACCAGCAAACTTATGAGGCCAATCGTGATAAAATTCAAGATATGTATCAGGAATTCGTAGATCAATTAGAATTTGCTGACCAAATTAAAAAAAGTGATTTGACTAAGATCAGTGAGTCGCAGGAGACGCTTAGTGATTTATTAGAACAATTAAAAAACATATCGCTTGAGGATGCAATTAAAGAGCAAAAGCTTTTTGAATAAATAGATTTTTATGGGGCTGTATCATAAGTCCATTTTTGCTATAACCTTTAAAATAAGACCCGAGA
>NZ_JBNUPM010000029.1:0-10971 GCF_050409425.1 Facklamia sp. P13064
GAAGTAACCAGTCGGTTACCTCACCTACTCATCAACCCTATTTGACAAAGAGCCCATTTTTTTCGCTGAATAACCAACTCTTCTCACACAAAAGTGCTCCTATCAAATTCATTTAAAATGAATTTGATAGGAGCACTTTTTTTGTCGAATAGTTTTAGTCCAATACTAAGCTCATCAAGTTTTATCTCGTTAATTATCATAGAACTATGGTATGTTTATCATTTATACTTGCTCATTCAACTTGGTACGCTAAATATTCTACAGATATTAAATCTACTGCCATATAAATTAACAAAATAACTTCTCATGTCTTGACGATTTCTTCTACTTAACCATTTGTTAACCGTTTACGAATAGACGAAGAAGAAAATTCGACTACTAGGATGAGCACAACGAGTCCTACTAGAATGGCTCCTACTTGCGACCAACGGTTGGAGGACATGGCAAATTTAAGGGGTGCACCAATTCCTCCCCCTCCTACCAGACCTAAAATAGAAGCATCCCTTAAATTCATATCGAAGCGGAAAATAATTGTTGATAGTAAACTAGACCATAATTGAGGAATAATCCCACAACGAATCTTCTCGAAAGTATTGCAGCCAGCTGCATCGAGCGCTTCTAAAATGGATTTATCCATATCGTCAATGGCTTCACTAAATAACTTGGTTAACATACCAATGGAAGTCACTGAGATCGTCATAACGCCTGCAAAAGGTCCTGGACCCGTCACCCGAATAAACATTAGACCATAGACAAAGGCTGGAATGGTTCGAATAGCCATCACCAAAAAACGGGTCATCACTACAACAGGAACCGGAACCACTTTACTCGATGCTAGAAAAGAAAGAGGAAAGGAGAAGACTGCTCCGACCAGAGTCCCTAAAAAGGCGATCGCCATCGTCTCCAATAATAAATAAGGAACCGACTGTTTCGTAAGATTAAAAAGCAGTTCTCTGTCTGGGTTAACAATTCCTTGGATGATACTTACAGCAAAAGTGATGCCCCGCTTAGCAAGCCCCACTTCATTAATGGTTGAAGCAGACCAGATGACTAGCCCAACTACTAACATCGTCCAAGCAAGTGCTTGCCAGCGATTCGTATCTTTACTTTCATACATTTGATTAATTTTATCTACCATGACTACCTCCTATGTTAACCTTGCTCTTAGATAGCGACTGATACTTTCAATCACCACTACCGTTAAGAACAGACAAAGCAGGATCATTCCGACATTCTGATATTCTCGCCAACCTAGATTCTCATCGAGAATAATGCCGATTCCTCCTGCCCCAACATAACCTAAAATAGCAGCGTGGCGAACATTTCCTTCGAAAGTGTATAAGGCTACTGACAGATAAGTTGGAAGCACTTGCGGTTTAATCGCTCCGAGAAAACTATACATTTTATTCGCTCCTAAGGCTTCCATGGCTTCATAAGGCAACATATCCGCTGTCTCAATGGCTTCATAAAGTTGTTTAGCTATGAAAGAAAAGGTGAATAAAGCAATTGCCAAGGTCCCTGCAAAAGTCCCCAACCCAAAAATATAAGTCAAAATCAAAGCGGTCACTAAGGTTGGTAAAGTTCTGATTAGACTCAACAATAGTTTTAAAAGACTAGTTATCCAGTGATTTCTAGTTAAGTTAGTGGCAGACCACATGGCATAAGGTATCGCTAAAAGCGCACCAATAAAGGTCCCCAGTACAGACATTTTAATCGTATCGAGCAGCGGAGGGATTACCTCATTAAAATAAGCCGTATTGGGTGGTACCATCCGTTTTAAAATAACAAAGAATTCCTCACCACGCTTGATTAAAACTTGTAAATCAAAACCAGTCATTTTAGCTGATAAATAAATCAATAAAGTAATCAATAAAACAATTAACAAGGTAAAAGAGCGCTTCTTATACACCTTCTTGCCATTTGAAAGCACTATTTCTTTGGGACGCATAAATGAAAGTATTGGATTATTCATAGGAGTCACGTTCCTCTTCAGTGCTTTGTCCTTTATAAATATGGTTTAGGACTTCTTGGGTGACTTCATTTGAAGGCCCATCATAAACAATTGCTCCTTCGCGAATGCCAATAATCCGATCACAATATTCAAGCGCCAATTCCACATGATGAATATTGATGATGACGGTGATGTTGTCTGTTTGATTGATATTCTGGAAATCTCGCATCACTACAGCAGCGGTGACTGGGTCCAAAGAAGCAACAGGCTCATCGGCTAAAATAATGCGTGGATCTTGCGCCAAAGTCCTAGCCAGAGCCACCCGCTGTTGTTGACCACCCGATAGTTGGTCGACTCGCGTATAGGCCTTATCAAGAATTCCTACCCTGTCCAAAGCTTCCAAGGCTTTTATTTCTTCTTCCTTCTTGTAATAGCCAATCAAGACGCGCCAAAAAGGGATATCAGGGACAAAAGCCGATAAGACATTGGTGATGACTTTTGCACGAGTTACTAAGTTAAAAGACTGAAAAATCATCCCGATCTTACGTCGGAACTGACGCAAGCTCTTACCTTTTAAGCCACTCACATCCACCCCATCAACCGTTAATTTTCCTTCTGAAATGGAATGCATTTTATTAACCGTTCGAATGAGAGTGGACTTACCTGCACCCGATAAACCAATAATGCCAACGAATTCTCCTTGATCAATCTCCAAATTAATATCTTGTAATGCTAATACACCTTTTGGATATCTTTTATAAACTTGTTCAAATTTGATCATTGCCTTCTCCTTTTTTAATCTTTCAACTAAAGAAACACCCACCGTCCAGTGGGTGTTTTGTTTTAGACTATTTGTCGGTATTTATTATTCACCTTGTTCACGTAGAATTTTTTGCGCTTCGCGTTCTGTTTCATAATCTTCAGCTTTGGCGGGTTTGTAGCCTTCGTGACTGTAGATGGCAATGACTTCTTTACCTTCTTCGGTTTCAGCAATATTAATGAAAGCATTTTGAAGGGCTGTTTTTAATTCGTCTGTCATTATCTCTGAAGTCTTACTTACAGAAACAGTGTCATTGTAAACATTAGGAGTAACGCCAATGACATTTGTCTCTTCCCAAATGCTCGCTTCGCGTCCCATATCTTCCATCCATGCATCGACATTATCACGACGTAAGTCAGCAAAACCAACCACTACGTCTACTTGTTCGGATGCTAAACGTGCAATGGAAGAAGGATAGGAATCTGCTTGAACGACATTTGATAAGTCAGAAATTTGTTTACCATCGAATTGGTTTCCTAACCAAATGGAAGGATAAATGTAACCTGATGAAGAAGAGGAGGACATGACTGACCACTTAGCAGAGTCTAAGTCTTCCCATGTTAATTCTTCGCCATTGTTTACTTTCTCAGCTAATTCTTGGCCTTTTTCAGAAGGTCCTGCAATAATTAAGCCTTTGTAGTAAGACACTTGGTCTTCAATTAATTCAGTCGCTTGTCCGTCATTCCAGTCTGCTGGATTCTCAGAGTCTTTCGATAAACCTTGACGAGTCGATGTAAGAAGGACGTCCACATCGTCTTCGAACAAGACATATGTTCCGCCAGGAATTAAACCAACATCAATCGTTCCTGCAGCCATACCTTCTCCGACTGCTTCATAAGATGTTCCGACAGTAATTTCGACATTCTTAACATCAAATCCTTCTTTAGCTAACTCATCAATCAAGAGCTGTTTCAAAGGTTCTGTTGTTGTAATAATTTCTTCGGGATCACGGGATGGAACAAAAGCAACTTTTAACGTCTCAATTTCAACTGCTTCTTCTTGGGCATTTACAGTAAATACATTTAAAAAAACACTTGCCAGTAGAGATAGGACCATTAATAGACTAAACTTTTTCTTCACAGATGTTACCTCCAAATATTTGATAGCTCAATTATAACGAACTAAGTAAAGTAGAGCAACTTGCTTGTTCAATTTTACATAAAGTTTACAGTAGGTAAGGGGCCATTCAATCACTCTCCTGTTATCATGTGTTTTTTTAATACTATTTTCTCATACTAAGAAGATATTTTTATTTTCGTATAAAATAAATTTGACAAAACTCTCTACATTAAAAAGCTTTTATTATTGAAACAGCAAAATCAATAATTTCAATTCCATAAAACTGACTAATGAAAACCTAAATAAGGTTGTGCATTTTCTCCCTTACAATCTGGTTTCCTTAGGGGTCTTTAGAATTTGATTTTCTAGTCTACGAAAAGTAATATAAGTTTCTGTTAGAAAGTTACCACTACCGGGTGTAAAATCATGAGCAATTTCAGCGAATACAAAAGTGGATGTAGTTTATTCCTAACACATTACTAGAGCTTTTATTATTAAACCCAGGTGTTTTCTGTATATTTCCTTTGTTTTAGGTGAATTGTTAATGATTAGGAGCGCACTTATCACAAAAATCGTTTCCACCATCATTTTCCCATGTTAGTCCACATCCACAATCTGGACAATAATTTTCCCAAATAAGATCTGGATAATTAATGATTTGTCTACCTTTACTATTTAACGTTCTCTGCGTAAGTTTTTGTGCTGTATCTACTTCAATGCTATCTACTTCAAATTCTGGATAAGAATCTTCGTCTTCATTTTCATACTCATAGTGTATACGTGCAACTATCTCAATTTTTTTATTGTGATTTTCTTTTATTAAACCATATTCCATTGTAGCGTATTCTTTATCATCAGAATCCCAAATAGAGTTCTCTAAATCAAAAAATGTACAGTTAATTACAATTTCTACTAAACACTTTAAAGCAACTACTATTTCATGCTCTTCAGAGTTATAATCTATAACTACAGAGCTTAACATTTTGAAGCTCAGTTTCATCATATTCATATCCACCGATAATGCCTTTACGATCATAATCAAACCCGTCAATTTCGATGTTTTGTGAATTATCAAAAATTGTTCTTTAATTTCCTCAGCAAACCTATAATTAATACTATTGATGTACTTTAAAGCTTGTTGAGCGATAAGTTTATCCGTATTAATAAGATTCAATAATTCATCTATACTTTTATAAAGATAAATTCCTTTTATGTCCTCAAAATCTTTATCTCCACTTATTACATATATGGGTTGATAATCTTTTTTCTTAAACTCTTTAACATTGAAATATTAAAAGCATCAGGAAACTCGTGCTTCTTCTTACCTGTTCCGAATGGCTTTCTGTTATTAAAATAATCATTTAGTATAGTTTTTAATTCAATACTATCTAAATCTAAATATGTTACTTCTGCCTCATTTAAATAATTATGAAATTGATTTAGCGCTTCTTGAACTACCTCTTCAGTATCCAATTTATTAAAACTATCAGCATACTTACTGTTTCTAAGAATAGCTATTTCTCTGCTATTAAAGTTTTGGTTTATTTCATTGTTTTTTTCAACATTTTCTTTTATGTGCTTATTTGCCTCTCCAACAATTATCTCACTTGTAAGAAAATTGATAGCACCCTTTTTAACTTGTTTTTTTAGCAATCCTAATCTACTTTTATCACTTATATCAAAACTTTGACTTTCAAATATTTGTGTATCAACAAAAACATTTAATGGAAACTCTAATTCTTCTTTACCTTCCAATTCTTCCTCCTTTTTAATAATTAACAAATTATATCTATTCCAATACGCCTTTTAGAACAATCGTGAGCCATAATTGGTCTAAAAAATACACCAATCCTTATTTTGTATCTATAGTACGTGGCTTGAAAGCCAGTGTTCATCGTTACTATCTGCCGTTGTCATAATTATGACACGAAACCCGGGGCTTTTTATATTCAATGAACAATTTAGGTTTACACAAGATATTCTACACTATGTAGCTAAAACTAAGCCTAATTGTACATATAGTTTATTATTTTCTAATTTCTTCCACCGGATAGCATTGATAAAACATCTTGGCTAATTTATTTATTTCATCTTTAGCCCCAACCTTACCCAATGCCCAAAAAACTAACCCTATTGATTCTAAATCACTAGCAAAACTTTCAAAACTATCTATTATTATTGGCAGTATTGAATCATCTTCAAGTCTTCCCATTGCATATGTAGAGTCATAAGGGTATTGGTTTATTATTTTTATTGTATTTTCTTCTAATACTCCTTCAATTAAAACTTCAATTATACGAGTTCTCCAATATCCTTCTTCAATTTCAGATAAAACAAAATTCAAATCCTTTGGTTCTAGAAAACCTACTTTATAATTTCTAGCAATAAGCTCCAAAATTCTTTTATCAAAGGTCTCTCTATACAATTCTAATAATTTGTTAATACTTTCTTTGCACTGAGAATTTCTTTTAAAATAATCAAACCCTACTTCTCTTCTAGCTTTTCTTCTATGCTTAAAACAAGACATTGCATATTTATAAGAGATTTCACTTGGCAATATTCTAAGTAATTTTTTAAGTAAGCTATCACTTTTATACCTATATTTAGATGGAATTTCTTCCCCTTCTTTAATCGTTCGTTCAACTAAAGAAATTAAATACTCTATTTGGATATCAGTGTATTTTTTTAAATAAATATAGTCTCCAATTCTATTTAAAATATTTTCACAATGATTGAAAATAGAAAAAGAACTTATTTTTAACAATTCAATTAACTCATTTAAAGTAAGGCAATTAAACTTAGCTCTCTCTATATCTTTTTCAATTTTTTTAATCTTTGTCTCTTGAGTATCATATTTACTAAATCTCATATATATTCTACTTTCTTTTTCTCCTATTTTAAAAATTCTCCTTCTGCTGTTTTCCCGTCTATCTTAATCATCCATTCAAACCTACCCCTTCTTATAACTGAAGTTAAGAGAACAGGATTATCTGCTTCCTTTTTACCTATTACTTTATCTATTTCCCAATGTCCTAATTCTTACGTTATTGCCAATATTAAAAACAATTTCTAATATTAAATTTTAATCAAACCTATATACATACATTTTCAAAGTAGTATTCTAAAAAGCACATCAATCCATATTAAATTTCTTAATAGAGCGCTTAAAAGCTAGTGTTCACCGTTACTATCTACCATTATCATAATTATGAAATGAGACCCAGATGATAAATCTTATAGCTTTTATTAAAGCTAAATAAAACATGTGGTTAATATCTTACAATCCAAAACTATTTGGAGACATTTCAATTCCCAACATATTACAAAACTGAATTCCAAATCTTATAAATTCAAAAGAAACAGACGTGACTATATTATCATTTAGAATATAACCTTCTTCAATAGGATTTGTTATACAATTATTCCAATCCTTCATATATTTAAGATCAGCCTCACTGTATCCCTCCTGTAGCAAACCTTCTTTATCTGTTCCTATCATAAAAGCCTTGCCATTTAATATGCCGGCTCTTACCAGCAAAATAGGAGCAATAGAAATGGCACCTATTATTTTACCTTCAAACTTTTTAATAAATTCAATTATTTCATGATCTTCAACTGCTGAACGTATATCAACCGCACCGGGTAATAAGAGACTATCATATCTCTCTATGTTTAAATCATAAATTGTTTGATCTGGGAGAACTTTTAGACCTTCTTCACATTTAACTATATCTTTAGTTTTTGCAAATACATCAATCCTTCTACCATTTAAGGCCAAAGTTTCTAATGCCACACTTATTTCAAAATAACAAAATTGATCATATATAAGCACTGCTGTTTTGTTCATTAGTTAACCTCCACATATTTTGCTATGTTTCATTTCTCCAGTAGAAGCCTAGAACCCAGTCACCATCGCTACTATGTACCGTTGTCATAATTATGACACAAAACTCACCTGTGAAATCATAAAGTAATATCAACACTTATATATACTAAGTTTTCTAGATATTCAGGTGGACTGTTAATCCAATAAACTGGGATTTGTAGAACTAAAACTTTTCTAAATACTTTTTACCATTTTTATATTGTTGTATCGGGTTCCATCTTTCAAAATGTAGGCATTAGGAGTTTCTCCCACTTGGATGAATCCGCATTTCTCATAAAGAACCCTGCCTCTTTCATTACCTGAGAAATAGTCAAGCTCAAGTTGGGAAAGGCCCCATTCTTTAGCATAGTCTTCGAGAACTTGAAGTAACTTCTTCCCTATTCCTAAGTTCCAGAATTCTTTTAGCACAGCAAGGGCAACATTTCCTCGATGGCGCATTTTCTGTTTTCTTAGTCTTGTTATTGTGCCGTTTGCAATCAGTCTTCCATCCATTTCAACAACAATCATAAGTGTATTATCAGATTCATTAAAGCCTTTGATCATTTTTGCTTCCTCTTCAACAGTTATGGTTATTTCTTCTGGATAGGAATTCAAAAAGTCAGATTCTCCCATAATGGTTTTCAAATATTCAACAGTTTCTGCAGCGTCTTTTACTTGAATCTCTCGAATTTTGCAGATTCTGCCATCTTTTAGTTTAAAATTTTCTGGTGTATATTTCATATTTATCCCCCACATAAATTTAAATTTGTACTTTTTCCTAGTATTATTTTTAGAGGAAAATAATCATCTGTTGCTCTAAAAAGCACTTAACTCGACATTTCGTTTCCTTAGTAGAAGGTTTGAACCCAGTTTTCATCTTTACTATTTGCTCTTTTCATAACTTTGACACTAGATTCGGGTGAAAAATATTACGCAATATCAATGGTTGTAGATTCAAACTCTTCATTGTTTTAGAAGAGTTTGTTACTTAACAAACTGAGATTGGTTAGTTTTAAATTACTTATTAAGATATTCTAAGAAACGTTTTTTTAATTGTTCGATTACATCTTCATTATCAATAAAATCTTCAAAAGCTAGCATTTCATACTTTTGTCCCTCTTCTCCAAATTTTATATTCTCGATTTGACTATCACATATATTAGCAACCATAAAAACTGATTTTTCTCCTGCATTTGTGATGCTTTCATGGTATTTGGTCCATACAATATTTGATTCAGAAATATCAATAGCTAATTCTTCTTTAACCTCTCTTCTCATAGTTTCATATGGTGTTTCTTCATTTTCTCTTCCACCACCAGCTAAATCCCACATATTAGGATAAGGAATGTTTGGGAGATTATCTCTTAAAATAGTTAATACTTTCCCTTTATTAATGAGTGCTACTTTAACACCTATAAAATTCATTTGATTCATGATTAAACCTCCTCAATCTAATTATGTTTTTGCTCTTTTAAATTTTAAGAATAAACTAACTCAATAATCACTCTAAAAGGTAGATCATTCTTTAATTTGTTTTCCTAGTAGAAAGTTTTTAAACTCAACATCAATTACCGTTATTTGCATTATGGCTAATTATGACACGAAATCGAGCAGTAGTGCCTAAAAATTTAGATCCAGCCAATTTATTTTGCAACTATATAAGCCTTTTTTTAGTGCAGATAGTTTTTACAAAAATCGCTTTTTTAAATTCTTCGTGTAAATCATCCATGAATTAATAATTGCGATAAAATTGTTATAGTACTCACAACAATGATTATATAAATCTCGTTCTTATTCTTACTCTCTTTCAAAATCAAATTTGAAAACATTACTCCATAAAGCGATGTAATATTCAAGAAGATCCAAGCAATTGAAGAAATATTAGAAGATGTCACAAAAACAAATGTTATTTGTGCAATACACGTTAAAATTGCTCTAAAAAATAAAGATTATCGAAAGAGTTTTTATTGTGTCTTTTCCAATCAGTTTGATTTAAGGTTGGAATCAAACTTATAAAAGATACAAAAAATCTTAATATTAAAGTACTTACTGTAAATAAAATCAGTGAATCAATATTTTTTATAGTCTCCAACCAAAAGAGGAAATAAGCAAGCTTGTATAACTAACGGTGGAACAATAATAATTACTCCATGTAATAATGTTTTTAAATCACTTTTTTTCTTTACCCAAATAATAATTATGATAGTTGTTAAGATAGAAATGAAATAATTACCAAAATTTATTCTTCCTGTCGTAAAAAATAAGGCTAAAGGAATAAAAAAACAGCTGTTTTTGATACGATCGCCGATTCAAAAATGGATAAGCGTTTAAATAGTTTTGAGTATCCTACTGCAACAATTTGTACTAAGATGCTGTAAATGATTATTTTATAATTAAGAATCATAGTAAACAGATCATTAACATTTATATAAAAGAACGAAATTATTATGAATAATAGCGTATATAAATTGTTTGAAAAATTAACTTTTAACACAGATTGTTTTTTATACCCTATTTGATACCTATCAATCACACTTATTAATCCTCTGGACATTGCTGAAATGGTTGAAAATAAAATAATGTAGAAATATGAATCCAAATTTCAATTCTCCTTTATGTTTTTTTAAATAACATAAAATTTTTAATACTCTACTCCCATGATAAGATATTCTTTATGAATATAGAAGAGTAAATTAATATGAACTTTGACAGTACTGCAACTTCTTTTCAGACAATATTTCTAAATAGGTTCAATTTTAGTTGCTTCCTTTTCCAATCTCTCGATAGTCCGATTTCAGAATTTATCTTTATATGTATTGACTTATTCAGTTCGACGATATACAATCGGACTATACATTTAAACTGAATAGTTTAACGATATAAAGGAGCTAATATTATGCCTAGACACCCAAGTTTACCCTTAACAGAAACGACTTATTTAATTTTGTTGTCACTAATAAAACCTGCACACGGCTATGTAATAATGCAAGAAGTTGATCGGCTTAGTAATAACAATGTAAAAATTGCGCCTGGCACCATGTATGGTGCCTTAGATAATTTACTAAAACAAGGTTGGATTAAAGAGGTAAAAAGCGAAGACAAACGTCGCAAAGTCTACCAAATTACTAAATCTGGTTATGATGTCATTGAAGCTGAAACAAAGAGAATGCACGAATTACTTAACTTAGCAGAGGAACTGATGGGAGGAGAAAGCTAAAATGGGTTCTATAATTTATAGGGTTGATGGCCGAAGGCCTCAACTCTATTTTTTACTTT
>NZ_JBNUPM010000030.1:0-7853 GCF_050409425.1 Facklamia sp. P13064
TTGTTTAAACAACGTTTATAGTGGTTTTTCGGTTTGAGACTTATGATACAGCCCCGATTTTGTTTATTCATATTTTGTAAAGGTATCTTTAAAGTCATCTATATCTATAACTTGGTCATAACTTATTTCTGGATCGATATGATGCGCAACTTCTATCAAGATAATCGGTAAATCCGAAAGAATCTGACGAACACGCCGAGCGTTTTGAATATCTAAAGCAGCGGTTATCTCATCAGCTAGAACGATGTCCTTCTTTCTAAGCAAACAACGAACCAGTTCCAAACGCAGGCGTTGACCGCCTGAAATATTTTCACCATTATTTTCCAATTGATAATCCAATATAGCTGGGATTTCATTCGTTAAACCAACTTGATCTAAAAAATATAAAAGTTTATTATCTGGAAAATTCTGTCCCAAAGTTAAATTATCACGAATAGATCCGTGACTGAAAAAAGGATGTTGTGAAATATAGGCAATATTTCCTTGATATTCAAAGAATTCTTCGCCTTGATTATTGCGCACAAAAACACGTCCATTATCAGCACTTATTACTCCTGCTATGATCCTTAGTAAAGTGGATTTCCCAGAACCACTGGCGCCCTTTATCAAGACTTTGCTTGGCATGGATAAATTCAAGGAAAAATTTTTGAAGAGTACTCGCTCTTCACTATTTTTCGATATATTTTCCAAGACCAATTCAGCGACAGAATCTGCTGTAAAATATGTGTATTCAGAACCAGGATCTTCAAGTAAGCTATAAAGTTTATTTCTCACGTCACTTGAACGCTGAATATCAGAAATACTGTACATGATCGATTGAATGGGACCACTGAGATTCATAGTCGCGATATACATAGCTATCAAGCTAGCCGTAGTCAATTCAACGCCTTGTTTTTGTAGGAATAGCCCTACAGCTAAAGGCAGAACTTGACTAAAAAATACTAATGGACCGTTTAGAAAAAAGACGATATTACTGGTCCATTCATTTTTCCAGCGAGCATTTTCATATTCCTCATTAATGTTTTCAAGCAGAGATAATTTTTCTTTACTAGCACCATAAAAATAAAAGGTGTTCGCTCCTTTAAAAAAATCTCCTACAGATCGATGGAATTGCTTTTGTTTTTTTGAGAAAGCAGCACCACTATCTTGTAAATGACGATTCATCAAGAATTGCGGTAAAGGCCGAAGAAATGAGAAAGCTACAAAAAAGAGACCTAACCAAAAATTGTGCCACAGAATAAAAACGATTGTGGTACATAGCATAAATGCCTTTCCGATCATAATATCTACAGGAAGAAGAAAACGATCGTACAATAGCTCCATGTCTTGTGTAAGGATTGAAACTTTCTCATCATACATAATGGAATCTTTTAAAAATAATCGTTTCATTAATTGACTTTTTAATCTTATTTGTAAATGACGTTGTAGATTATTACTAACAAAATTAGCCAAGAGCATAGTGCTATAAAAAATCAAGTGTAAAATTAAACCATACACTATAAAGGAAAGAATCGTATCTGTAGTCAAATGCTCTTCGCGAATGTTTAGTAAACGCTCAAGTAGTAATGGCTTTATAAGCATTAAACCACTATTAAGTAACATTCCTATTAAAAAATAGATGAGTACATTCTTTTTAATATATTTCAGTATTTTCATAAGCAAGTCCACCTAAACTTCAATTATATTAGTTATATTTTTTTCACCCTATTAGCTTCAACTTATTATTATCCACTATAAATTTTTAAATGCTCGAACAGTAATTTCTCTCAATCAATGGTCATATATAAAGCCTTTCCTTTTCTCTTTATTGAAAGTTACGTGTGCAGATAGTGTCTATGCTTTTTACAATAGGCCATTTATTAAACGTTTTCAAAACTATTATACTAAAAAGCTTATTAAATGCGACGGAATCATTCAATAAGCAGATACACATTTAAATTATTGTTCGGTTATTCTAAAATTTGAATTTTCTTTTAATTATTTTTATAGTTGGTAAACAATTTAAATAGTAGATATAATTAAAGTAGACTCTTCAATAATCTTATTTTTCATAAATAATTAATTAAAAACTCGATATGAACAAATTTTCATAAGGAGGCTATGATGTTATTTTCAACAATAATTTTTGGTTGGATAGGAATTTTGATATTTCTACTCATTCTTTTTAACTTTAAGAAGATGACAGAGAATAATGAGTATGCTCTATTGCATTTAATGCAAGCCATCATGTATGCTATGTGGCTTCCCTTACCATTTGTTCTCTATCAATTACTCGATTCTGATATTTTATTGGTAGGAAGTGTGTTTGGTTCAGTTTATTTAATTCTACTAGTAGCTGGAATGGCTCTGCAAACTGGTCATATAGCCTTTTTAGCCAAGTACAATGAAGATAAAAAAATAAGCGATAGTCAAACAAACTATATGATGGCGACATTATCTCTTCCCTATGAAGGCTTAGTTAATTTTTTCAAATGTTTATGGGCTATTTTCTTGGGGCTATGCTTTTGGCAGAAGGGAGAAGGCATAATGGCAGTGGTGATGTTTTTATTTGGACTGTTCATTTTTTATTATCTAATAATCATTTTAGATGCTAGTTTAGTAAAAAGTGTCAAGTTATTTGAAAAAATAAAGCCAAATACAGTGCTTGTTAATGTTGAAACTTTCTTGTTCTTCCTGACTCTAATGGTTTATATCACCTTTATTTTTGGAGCTTAATCTTTATTTTAAATGATAGATTGTAAAATTAATTGCGACAAATATTAAAAAACTCATAACAGGTTCGTGTAAAATGTAAGTAATCACACAAACACTAACACGGAGGACTGTTATGAGCTACACACATCTTACCATAGAAGAACGTTCGAAAATAGAAATACTTCATCAAGAAGGTTATCCAGTCAACCAAATCGCTAAGTTACTAAACCGACATCGCTCTACCATTTATCGTGAATTAGGAAGATGTATTTCTGGCGCTTATCAAGCAAGTACGGCTCATATGAATGCAGAGATTAAAGGTCAATCCAAAGGAAGAAACCCGAAGCATACTTCTGAATTGATTCAAGCGATTCAATCTAAACTACTACTCACTTGGTCCCCTGAACAGATAGTAGGACGTGATTATCAAGGAAAGCTTTCGTTTAAAACTATCTATAATTGGATTTATCAAGGAATTCTCCAAATCTCTCTCGATGTTCTCAGGCAAAAAGGAAAACGACGTAAAACGCCAGAAACTCGAGGGAAATTTAATATAGGGACTTCGATTACACAAAGACCTAAGGCAGTTAAGGATTGAAAAGAATTTGGTCATTGGGAATTAGACACCATGGTCTCTTCACGAGGAAAAAGCAAGGGATGTTTAGGAACCTTTGCCGAACGGAAAAGTCGTTTTTACCTGGCTTTATTGATGACAAACCGATCAAAAGATGCTATGCAAGGAGCTGTTGACAGCCTAATAGAAGTTTTACCGATTGAGGCGCTTAAATCATTTACTTCAGATCGTGGGAAAGAATTTGCTTGTTACCCGGAGATAGAAAATCATGGTATTAGCTTTTACTTTGCAGATGCTTACAGTGCTTGGCAAAGAGGAACGAATGAGAACTCAAATGGGTTGTTAAGAGAGTTCTTTCCAAAGAAAACAGATTTATCAAAAGTCACTCCAATACAGCTCTATGAAGCCTTGTGGCTAATCAATAATCGTCCTAGGAAATGTCTTAATTTTAAAACACCTTTTGAAGTATTTATGCACGAACTAGCATTACTTGAGTAAAATAATGTCGCACTTATTATTGCAATTCATCAAATAAAAAAAGGTGCTTAGATTTTACTCTAATCACCTAAACATTCTATGTGTTGCAACTTACTGCAACTTAAATTTTCTACTTCAACTTACTAAAAACCCTTATTTTACTGGCTTTATGTCTCAATCATACCTGCATAAATCATGACATTGCAACTTAATGCTATTCACTCAGTTACCAATGACCATTACTTCCTCTGCCTACATATTTTAGACTATCTATTTCTTTAATGGCTCTTTCTATAGTCTTTACACTAACTCCAGCTTCATCTGCAATTGCTTTTCTTGTAATCTTATCATTTTCTCTTATTTTTTCTTTTATAAATTCTGCAAGAGCTATCTTATCGTGAGCGACATCCTGAACGACACTGTGAGCGACACCACTTTTTCCAACTTTTTAAGTCGCTATTTTCTTCAAAGAAATTATCGTTCTAAAAATATTTCCCTCCTCGAACAGAGGATCAATACCTGAATATAGTCTTGTATATTTATATGTGTTTCTCATACCTGAACCAAGCTCATCAGCAAGTCCTATTTCTCTAAACACTTTTGAGATAGCAGGATTTTTAGGGAAAGACTCAAACTTTTGTAAGTCCAATGCCCCATTCCATGAGCTAAATTACTGTTTTCTATAATAATCTTCTCATCGTCAATATTCATTTTTGCAGGAAAACCGCTTGAATGATCTCTATGAGCCAATGTACTGGTTATAAGTTAAAACCACTTCTTTTATCTCATTTTCAATCGCCTCTAAAAAAATTTTCTTTGAAGATTTACCCTGTGCAATATCGGATAATTCCATTTCCCATTTTGCTGTTGTTTTTGCGGATTTAAAGACATCAGCAACAATTGTTACAAGGCTGATTCCCTTATGTGTAGCAATAAGGTTTTTCTTATCTCTCTCAATAAATCCCTTAAAGATTAGATTTTCAATAATTCCTGCTCTTGTTGCAGATGTTCCAAGTCCCTTTCGCTCAACTTCTACACATTTTTCCAATGCGTCATTTCCTGCAAGCTCCATAACCTTTAAAAGCGTATCTTCAGTAAAGTGTTTCGGTGGTGCTGTGTATTTTTCTTTTATCTCCTTGTTTTCAACATCAAGAATATCACCTATCTTTACATCAGGAAGAAGATTATCCTCACTTTTCTTTTTAATATATTCTTTTAGATACTTGGTAAATCCCTCATCAACAATCACTTTACCGCTACTTGTAAATTCAAATCCGTCAAATTCAGCAACAATCTTTGTTGTATTCTCAATTAAAGGATAGCCTACACTTGCATGTAGCTTACTTAAAACAAGTTCATATATTTTTAATTCACTTTCCGGAAGTGAAGTTAAGCACTCATTCATACTGCTTACTGTCGGTATAATTGCATGATGATCTGTAACCTTTTTCGAGTTAAAGACAACCTTAATGCGTTTTGTATCAAAATCATTCTTACCTAAGATATTGTTAATAGTGCTTGTAATCATATCTTCCGTAAGACAACGACTATCGGTTCTTGGATAGGTTATAAATTTCTTTTCATAAAGACTTTGAGCATAGTCAAGTGTTTGCTTTGCACTATATCCAAAATACTTATTACACTCTCTTTGAAGTGTTGTTAAATCAAATGGAAGCTCAGGTTTTGTTATCTTTTCCTTTTGAATAACATCTGTAATTTCAATCTTATCGCCCAATAAATTTAATAGCTGCTCAGCAATCTCTTTATCGTCAATTCTGTCAGTTGAAAGTGTAAATCCATTAAATGATAGCTCTACTGCATAGTATTTTTCTTTCTTAAAATTGACGATTTCATCATCACGATTAACAATCATAGCAAGTGTTGGCGTTTGTACTCTTCCTACGCTATAGTTTTGACTATATAAGCAAGAATAAAGTCTACTGATATTCATTCCAACGAGCCAATCTGCAATCGCTCTTGCTTGCGATGATTCAAAGAGATTATTGTAAGAACTCCCATCTTGTAGATTATCAAAACCCTCTTTAATTGCAGTATCTTCCATAGAGGAAATCCAAAGGCGTTTCATCTTCTTTTTACAATTTGCTTCGTTATATACAAGTCTAAAAATACTTTCTCCCTCACGACCTGCGTCGCAAGCATTTACCACAATGTCTATTTCCTTATCGTTCATCAACTTTTTGAGAATATTAAATTGTTTCTTGGTAGACTTTGCCGCCACATACTTATATTCTTTTGGAATAATCGGTAAATCCGCCATATTCCACTTAGCATATTTTTCATCATAAGCGTCGGGATTCGCCATTTGCACTAAATGACCTACACACCAACTTACCCTATAGCCATTTCCCTCATAATATCCTTCTTTCTTTTTTAGCTCCTATCACTTTAGCAATTGAAATTGCTACACTTGGTTTTTCTGCAATTACAAGTTTCATATATTTTTCCTCCCGTTTTCAATAGAAAAGGGCGAAAGATTTTACTCTCTCGCCCTTTGTTTGCACCAAATATTGTATAGTTTTTGGTGCATTATTTAATTTTTCCTACTAATTCTATTGTTGTATTTATTACATCATCAAAACTTATGTCTTTGGCATAGCTGAATCTTTTTTGATAATTAGCCCATCTTGTATTAATATCTTTCTCATTTTTTAATATGTTTAATACCTCAAGAATACTATCAACATCAAAATCTGTCCTTCTGTATCTAAATGTATTTTCACAAGCTTTCTTTAATCTTTCAAAATCAATTTCTTCTTTTTCCAAATGATACAGAATGTAAATATCATAAAAATCTTTACTTCTACTATTAAACACCCCTCTTTTATAGACTGTCTGAAGCTTCTCTGCAAGCATTGTTTCTATGTTGTAAGCACAAATATCAAAAACATCATCACTGAAAATACTCTTGTATTCATAAGATATTTCACTTGGTGTAATTGGATCTCCTGTTGCTATATCAAGAGGAATAATTTGTCTTATATTCTCTAATCTGCAAAGAATAGTAATTCTAAATCCACCATACTCATCTTCCTTGCGTATTTCATCTATCTTTTGAATTTCATAACTTATTCCTGTACCATCTTTCTTTTGAAACATTTTTTCAAATCTTTGTTTTATATTTTCTTCTGTAAGAGAAAATCGTCTTATCAAAAAATCAATATCTACAGTATTTCTCTGCCTAATACCAATTACATTCGCAAGTAAAAAACCACCTTTAAATATGAAATTTTCATTCTCATCACTGCTGGCAATTTTTCCTAAAATGCCTTCCAGAAAAAAGTGTGTTTGTATTGCGTTAAAGCTAAGTCTAGTCTCTTTTGATAGTTTTTGACACATAGCCCTTAATTTATCCTTATTCATAGATAACCTCCATTAGTTCTTTTACTTGTTCATATATCTTCATTTTTTTTGAATACTCGTAAAGTTTGTTCAAGTCCTTATTTTGGGAGCGTACATACCTGTTAATTGTTTTAGAAAATAGCTCTGCTTCAACTTCATTTCTATTTTTTATAAGGTCGCAAAGAGTTCTTTCCAGATCATAAACTTTAACTAAATTCCCAAATACGGTTTTACATTCTGTAACACCTAAATCATAAATATCTTTTGTTACATAATGTATTATTACATTCTCACTTATACGATGAGGATTGTAGCCTCTATATACTGTAATTTCCATTTCATTTGGAATTATATCCGTAAATTTATGAAGATACAGGGCAGATACATAAGAAAAAATAGGAACACTAAATCTACTATGAAAAAAGTAATATTCATCATAGTCTCCATTAGAATCTATATAAATCCCTCTACTTGCACGAGTTAGCTCTCCATTTTCAACCATTCGTGTAAGATATACGGTAGGAATACCTGAGTTTTTAACTTCCTTACTCGTAATAATTCCACCAGATTGTTTTATTTTTTCCCTTATTTTTTCTATATAATTCATAATACCACCCTTTGTTGTAATCGTGCTTACATTATATCGTTTTGTACGCACACTTGCAACAATAAATAGTTTTTAAAAAGTAATAATGTTAAACGTAAATGATAATGTCTCAAGAGAACACAAATCAAAATGTCCCTCTAT
>NZ_JBNUPM010000031.1:0-5517 GCF_050409425.1 Facklamia sp. P13064
TAACATGCTTGCCTGTCACGCAGGAGATCGCGGGTTCAAATCCCGTCCGGACCGTTTCTAGGCTTGATAGCTCAGTTGGTAGAGCACTTGATTGAAGCTCAAGGTGTCGGCGGTTCGATTCCGTCTCAAGCCATTGCTGGAGGGGTAGCGAAGTGGCTAAACGCGGCGGACTGTAAATCCGCTCCTTCGGGTTCGGCAGTTCGAATCTGCCCCCCTCCATTTTAATAGGGATTGCTAACCATTTTCCTTTTTAGGGACTTAGTTTAACGGTAGAACAACGGTCTCCAAAACCGTCAGTGTGGGTTCGATTCCTACAGTCCCTGTTAAAAGTATGATGGCGATTGTGGCGAAGTGGTTAACGCATCGGTTTGTGGATCCGACATTCGTGGGTTCGATTCCCATCAGTCGCCTATTTATATTTTATTATTGGGGTATAGCCAAGCGGTAAGGCATCGGACTTTGACTCCGTGATTCGTTGGTTCGAATCCAGCTACCCCAGTTTCATGGCGGTATAGCCAAGTGGTAAGGCACGGGTCTGCAAAACCTTGATCGCCGGTTCAAATCCGACTACCGCCTTATATCTATTACGGCGGTGTGGCGGAATTGGCAGACGCGCTGGACTCAAAATCCAGTGCCGGTTACACGGCGTGTCGGTTCGATCCCGACCACCGCTATTTATTTTAAACTCTTTCCTGGATAGGAAGGTTTTTTTATTGTTTTATTTTCATTGGTAAAGTATAATTTTCTTATAAATTCGAAAGGAGTGGTACAAGATGAATTTAGAATATAAAAATTTAGGTTCTAATCTAAAAACTCTTCAATGGTTTTTTGCTAGGGTTATTTGTTTTTACGTACCACCCTATCATTAGTCATTTTCTATATTTTTAAGGATCTAAGTTAATCTTAGATTCTTTTTTATTTTAATTATATTTTAAAAATTATAGAATTTATTTTGTCTTTCTAAATTCATCATATTTACGAAAACAGATAGCTTTATGTAGCATAAAAGGATAATTTAGATAGGAGACTAATTGATGATAAACAAAGATTATGGTATTAATTCTTACATTTCTAGATATAATTTAAATAATGATTTAAATATCTATCGCATCACAAGTCGTAATAATGCATTTCTAACGCTTCATAATAAAAAAGACGAATTAATTTCGGTTCGAGTAAATTTAAAAAATAGTGATTTTGTTGTAGGTGATTATGTTTTAGTTGAAAAGAATGCGGGAGAACATCAAATATCCACGTTTCTCAAAAGAGATAGCTTGATTACTAAAGCTCAAAGCACATCACAAAAAAGTTTGGCATATAATGCTAAAGAACAATTAATAGCTGCAAATGTTGACCAAATATTTATTCTTATTGCAGCTGATCAGAGGTTTTCTTTGGGAAAATTCGAACGCTATGTCTCTACCTTTTCTAATATGGCTAAGGATATTCAAATTATTATTTCAAAATCAGACTATCAAGTAGAAGCTTCAACTATTGAAAATACTATTTTAAAGGTTTATCCTAAAATGAAAATTAATCAATTATCAATTCATGATCCTTTATCGTATCAAAAAGTAATGAATCTTCTCAAAAAAGGTAAAACTTCTATTCTAATTGGATCATCAGGGGTAGGAAAGTCTACTTTAATAAACACTATTTTACAAAAAGAAGAACTGTCAACTCAAAACGTTAGAAATGATGGTAAAGGCAAGCATACAACCACCTCTTCCTCTATGTATTTCCTTAAAAAAACCTCTTCTTATATTATTGATACACCAGGCTTTAAAACTATTTCATCCCATAGAGATGCAGATGAAACGCTTCTTTTTCAAAGTATATATGACCTTTCGCTTAAATGTAAGTTTAATGATTGTTCGCACGTGAATGAGCCTGGATGTGCTATTCAACTAGCCATCAAAAAAGGGAATTTATCTAAAGAGTTGTACAATCGTTATTTAAAATATAAAGATAAAAAGAAACGGTATAAGGAATTGATCAGCCAAAAAAACAAAAAAAAGAAACCACATCATCGAATGAAAGTAATCACTAAGTCAGGAATTCTTAACGACATTGATTAATCTCACCTAATCAATAGTTATAAGGTAGTTTATAGGGCAACGTTAAGGTATAATAGATAGGTCGATAATTTTATGTTATTTCAAAGAGGTGATCTGTTTGATTAGTACAGTAGAAAGTTATTTTGAAAAAGAAGATATTTTGGTTCCTAAGAAATATCTTCAAATTGATGAAGAGTATTTAAATAAACAAGTTGATCAAAAAGTGGAGGAACTAACCAATCTAAATTATCCAAATAATAAAAATTTGTCAGATGAAGTGATATTCAATCTAAATCTTCCGAATATCTATAGTTATCAAGACTTGAGAAGCTTTTTTTATAATGATTTGAAGCATCGTGTGGCTGAGTTCTTTTTTTATGATCAACTACTGCCTTACTTATTCACTTTTTTCGCTGAAACCAGTCAAACCATCATTAATCAAAGTGAGCTGTTGCTTTTTCAAAATGAGTATCTAAAAAGAGTAGAAACGATAGCTAAAGTAAAGAATATCTCTTTTTCTGATTATGTACAAATTCACCTTCGATTGGCTGGTAATCCTTATGAGCGAATTAAAGAGAGAGCTTTTGAGGAATTTGTTTTTAGGTTAATTGCCAATCAAAGATATGAGAAAAATGAGTATGCTAATTTACAAGATGAGTACGAAGCATTTATTTCCGACCGCTCATTATCTCTTAATGTTGATCCCTTTGATTTGAAAGAGGAGTTAAGCCTATCTACTTTTGAACAAGATTACCCGACCATTTACTTTACTCAAGAACTGTTAGATTATTTTATACCTAAAATTATTAGTTAAGATTGGGTTCTTAAAATCCTATTGATATATTTACCAATAACATCAGGTGAAGGAGCGAACAAATTTGAATGATAGTTATCAAAAACAATTGCTTTCTTTTTTAATTACTGCGACTCTTTTTTCAACACTTTATTTCACTTTTGTTTCTTCCTCTAATCGTTATATTATTGAAAACTTTTTCAAAAAGCCGATTGATAGCAGCATTAACCTTGAGGAAGTAGATCTTAATTTAAGAAAAGATCCAATCTTACAAACCAACGCTAAATCTGAAAAAGTCTCACTCTCGTCTGAATTAAACGATCACTATATGCCAAGATTTTATAATCGACCTCAACTTATTAAGCCGACTTTAAAATCGTCTATTAATCGCAAACCAGTTGTTGAAGAAATTGGAGTGGCGGAACTTGTATGGAAAAGAGATGGATTGAAAAAGATACTTTATCAAGGTGGTTCGCCCTTCACCGGATGGTTTCAAGAAGATAAAACTAAAGGTTATTATCAAGATGGTTTAAAAGAAAATCTGAACAACAGTGAATTATTAGCTAAACAAGTTGAGGATCTTTTTGCTGTTAATAAATATCCTTTCTACATGACTCCTCATAAAAAAAGAGAGCATTTCACTCTGAAAACAATGGAGTACAGCATCCTTATTAAGTCTCCTGATTTAAAAATTTACTCAAATCCGCCTGGTTTAGCCAGTTCACGTTATTTACTAAATACTCAAGGAATGATAGACAGTCCAATGGAAGTAGGACAGGAACTCACTAATCAATATGGAACCTGGTTACATGTTTATTTTGGCTATGATGAGCTTGGTTGGATTAGAAAAGATTCTTCATATAATGATTACGTTTTAACCTATTATAGTGAAAGAGAGCTTTTAGATGAAATAGAAGCTATATTAGAGACTTATTTGGGATATATTAGTGCAACGGCAGGAGCTTCTTTTGTTAATAGTGAGCATCTTACCCAGGTTTCAGTAAATAACCAAATATTTTTCCCAGCCTCTACTCAAAAAATTTATGTTTTAGGTAAAATTTATGAGCTTTATAAAACTGGTGAGTTGTCACCCAATTCTATGGTTATTTTATCTGATGAAAACCGCGTCCCAGGTGCTGGAGTTATTCAAGGAGACCCTAGTGGGTCGCAATACACTGTGGATTACTTAGTAGATTTGATTCCTTTATATTCTGATAACACAGCTGCTAATATGTTAATTGAAGTAGCTGGCGAAGGTGAATGGATTACACCTTATGTCCATAAATTTGGTCTAAAAGATACCTTTGTCGATGGAAAATATTATCATGGATCAACCAACCGCAGATTTCAGACATCGCCTGGGGATGCTGCTATGTATTTCGCTTTAATGGCACGTAATGAACTGAATGGCGAACCTTGGGATGGTCAATTAATTCAAAAATTAATGACAAACCCATGGCGATATCTTTCTACATTTATACCATACGTTACCACATGGAATAAAACAGGATTAGGATCGACAGAACAAAATGATGTCGCAGCTTTTCAAACGGATTATGGAACCTACACACTAGCTGTGTATACAGAAAATCCTTATAATTACGATGCTGTTCCAGATCAAATGGGAATATTATCTAAAGCTGTTTTTGATGTCTATGTTAGTAATCGTTCGCTCTTATGGCAAAAAGTAACAAATCCCCAAGCTTATTTAGAGGAAAAAGAGCAAGAAATGTTAAGGCAATCTACAGAAATGATGTTAGATGAAAACAATTATAATTAAAAAATAAAAGGGGCTGGGACAAAAGTCTTGAACAATTAAAGAAAGTCCGGTCAACAATCCATTTGTTAATCGGACTTTTTCTTTAACAATAAAAAAATAGAAAGCGTTTCCTGCTATAATAGTAGTAATCACAAAACCATTTAGGAGGGGCTTTCTATCTAGCAACAGTACACTATGAATCACACTTACTTGCCACTGGAAATGGATTGTTTATTCCCTGAAAATCATAGTGTTTAGGCGAATTCATGAGGTAGTCGAACAAATTCAATCTGAGATTCAGCAGCTCTTAAGTGAAGAAATTGAAACGCTTAACCGAGCGATTGAAACGCAAACTGTTGTCGGAGCGGATGAACGCAAAAAGAAGCGCTGTCGTCTCAAAAAGTATCACCAAAAAATTGCTGAGGATTTTATTCCTTGTAAAGAAAAACACACCACTTATCAAGCGACATCCAACGGTCGCAATAGCTTTTCTAAGACCGATGTCGAGTGAATATTTATGGCCAATAATCTACGTAAATACCCAAAGCAGCGAGGGGCTGTATCATAAGTCCATTTTTGCTATAACCTTGAAAGGAAGACCAGAGAGAAAGTGTCCACGAGTTGGATCTCGGGTTTTTGTTTTTTTTTTTTTTGTGGTGGTGTGGGGGTGTTTTTTTTTCTCCTTTCTCCTCCCCAAAAGAAAAACCCTCCTTTTTTTTTTTTTTCCAAAAAAAAAAAAAAAATGAAAAGAGCGTTGTGGGGGGTTGATGTGAAGTGCTTCTTTGGAAAGGGGGGGGGGGGGGGGGGGGGCTTTTCCCCCCCCCCCCCCCCCCCCCCCCCCCCCCCCCCCTCTCCTCCCCCCCCCCCCCCCCCCCCCCCCCCCCCCCCCCCCCCCCCCCCCCCCCCCC
>NZ_JBNUPM010000032.1:0-5459 GCF_050409425.1 Facklamia sp. P13064
TATACCATTCAATTAACCGTTTAAATACAAACTCCAACTTTTGAGGTTCACATCAATTCAGAAGTTCTTTTTGTGAAAATATATTTGTTTAGTGAGCCTTTTCGTATTTATAATCCCATGATAGATGTTCTGCATCGATCTGAACTTGTTTGTCATAATCTTTCAGGACTTCTGCTGTTTTACCTGACAAAAAGATTAGAGCAATTATATTAGGTAAAGCCATTAGCCCCATTGATAAGTCAGCAATATCCCAAACTACACCAGGACTTGCAAAATAACCCATGGCAATTGCCATCAAAGCAACTAACTTAAAAGAATGAATGATTTTCCCATTATCAAAGATAAATTTAACATTGGACTCTGCAAAGAAAAACCAACCAACAATTGTAGTTAAGGAAAAGCTTGATAAGGCGATAGCTAAGAACGACTCTCCAATTTTTCCAAATTGAATTTGGAAAGCAGTTTGTGTCATGATTTGACCATACTCACCTAAAGCTTGAGGAGTCATAGCTTGGATTGTTTCAATGGAATAAGCCCCTGTTAAAAGATTTATCATGACCGTTGCCACACAAATAATAAAAGTACATATAAAAACACCAATCATGGCAATAAAGCCTTGTTCAGCAGGATGTGAAGTCACAGCTACTGCATGAGAATGGGGGGTTGATCCCATTCCGGCCTCATTTGAAAATAAACCTCTAGCTAACCCATATCGCATTGCTTGCTGAACACTGATTCCTAGCGCTCCTCCAGCTATCGCTTGAGGATTAAAAGCGCTATTAATAATCAACTTGATAGTGGGTATCAATTGATCAATGTTTAAAATCATAATTAATAATGCCACTAAAACATATGATATGGCCATAGTAGGAACAACACGCTCAGAAAATTTACCAATCCGCTCCATTCCTCCAATAAGGATCCAGCCAACCACCACTATTAAAACACAGGCTATCAAGAATTGATTTAAACCAAAAGCCGTATTCATTGACGAAATAATAGAGTTAGCCTGAACCATAATACCAACTAATCCAAGTGCAACAATGCACAAAACAGCAAAAATATATGCTAGCCACTTTTGCTTTAAACCATTTTTAATATAGTACGCAGGTCCTCCAACTAACGTACCATCTGAAACTTCCCTCTCCCTAAATACTTGAGACATGGTAGCTTCAGCAAACATTGTAGACATTCCTAAAAAGCCAGAAACCAACATCCAAAATGCCGCTCCCGGACCGCCACCAATAATAGCAGTTGCAATCCCTACTATATTGCCAGTCCCTACTTGAGCCGCAACGGCTGTAGCTAAAGATTGAAAAGGAGTCATACCACCTTCTTTGGCTGATTTACCCTTTATAATATCTGATATCATACGTTTCAGAGCAGGAAAAACACGTGAAAACTGCGGGAAACCCAAACGAACAGTCATAAATAATCCGATTCCAATAAAAGCATATAAAAGAACATAATCCCATAAATAATCTCTAAGTGTTACAACAATATCTGAAAAATTCATTAAATAATTCCTTTCTTAATTAGAAACAGCTGAAGTAGACCTGTTAATAAATAAATAAATAACTTTCATATATAGGTTCACTCCTTCCAAGATAATTTGTCGCTACTTGTTAAGATTAACACAAACTATAAGGTAAATTAATGGTTTTCATTAATTTTTTTAATCGTTTTGCTCAATAGTATTATAGCTGATATGTTATTTTTAAACATTTGAATGCTTGAAGGAAATTGTGACTTAATTACTAACGTTCGATGTAGAATTTTAGTCATTCATAAGTATGCTAAATATCGAATAAGATTGATAAAAGGCATTCTATTTCATTTTTATGTTAATAAGTAGATTAGTTTGAAAGAACTTAGATCATTAACTAGAATTCTTAATTTTATAAAGAAAGAAGTGGTATCCATCCGATATAAACACCGAATAAATACCACTTAAATAATCACAAAATATCAACTTTTATTATAACTTCCATAACCAAAATCCTAATGCGGCCGAGAAGACTCGAACTTCCACATCCTTAAGGATACCAGCCCCTCAAGCTGGCGCGTCTGCCATTCCGCCACGACCGCTCTATCAATAACGATAGTATATATTGTAACGAATCGGCAGCGCTTATGTCAACTTTTATTTAGGATTTATTAGTTTTAATCCAATGCGTGACCGTTCACGATCAATAGAAATTACTTCTACTTCAACAATATCTCCCACGGCTACTAGCTCAGAAGGATGCTTAATGAATCGACCTTTTGGTGAACTTAATTTAGATATATGGATAAGTCCATCCTGTTTAACTCCAATATCAACAAAAACGCCAAAGTCGACAACATTTCTTACAACACCCTGTAACTGCATATTTTCCTCTAAGTCTTCCAGCTTCAAAACATCGTCTCTTAAAACAGGCGCATCCTGACCATCTCGAATATCTTGACTAGGATTTATCAAGCCTTCCAAGATATCCTTGGCTGTTTCTTTTCCAATTTGATAAGTTTGAGCAATCTGCTGGGTGTCTAAAGATTTTAAAATTTGACTGCTTTCTACTTGACCTATTTCATCTAAAGACAAGCCATTATCTTCTAGAATCCGTTCTGCAATTGCGTATGATTCTGGGTGAATAGAGGTCTGATCTAGAGGGTTTGTTCCTTTTATAATGCGTAAGAAACCAACAGCTTGTTCATAGGTTTTTGGTCCCATGCGTTTCACTTTTTTAATCTGTTTTCGATCCTCAAACCTACCAATCTCATCTCTTAAAAGAATCACATTCTTAGCTGTTGCATGGGTCATTCCAGATACACGTTCTAATAATTGAATACTAGCAGTATTAATGTCGACTCCTACCTGATTGACTGTCATATTAACGACAAAATCCAATTCATCTGCCAATAAATTTTGGCTAACATCGTGCTGGTATTGTCCGACTCCCATTGATTTCGGATCAATTTTTATCAACTCTGCTAGAGGATCTTGCAATCTTCTTGCGATAGAAACTGCACTTCTTTCTTCTACTTGATAATCAGGAAATTCTTCACGAGCTATTTTACTAGCTGAATATACAGAAGCGCCTGCCTCATTAACAACTATAAACCGAATAGACCGGTCAATCTGCTTAACTACTTCACTTACAAAGACTTCAGATTCTCTACTTGCTGTTCCGTTACCAATAGCAATAACATCAACTTGATGTTGTTCAATCATTGACTTTAAAATAGTCGCTGCTTGTTGGCGCTTATAGTCAGTTGCAGGTGGATGCGGATAGATTACACCCTTATCTAGCACACGACCAGTTTCTGAAATAATCGCCAATTTGCACCCCGTACGATAAGCAGGGTCTAATCCGAGTACGCGAAAGCCCTTCATTGGAGGCTGTAAAAGTAAATGACGTAAGTTCTCTCCAAAAATAGCAATCGCATGGCGATCTGCCCTTTCAGTTTGTTCACTCCTAATTTCACGCTCAATTGCCGGCTGAATAAACCGTTTATAGGCATCTTTAATTGCTAACTCAATCCGCTCTTTTTGTTGGTTAGGCAGTTCTTCATCTAGAATATGCTTTTCTATATACTGAAGCGCCGGTTCCTCATCTACTTGGATTTTAACTGAAAGAACCCCTTCTTTTTCACCACGATTGGAGGCTAAGACACGATATTCAGCAATTTTCATTAGTTTTTCTTGGAAATCGTAATACATTTGATAAACTCCACGTTCGTCAATGTCTTGCTCTTTTAAAGTAGTGGTCCAATAGGCATTATATTTTGTATATTTTCGAATAAATTCTCGGAAATCTGCTCGATCCGATATTTCTTGAGCAATAATCTCATGGGCTCCTTCGAGTGCTTTGTCAACTGATGAAACCGACTCGTTAAGATATTTTTCGGCCTCTTGCTCCAGTGGAACATCTAAGTCTTTATTAGTTAGCATCCAACTTGCTAAAGGTTCTAAACCATTCTCAATAGCCACCATCGCTTTAGTCCGACGTTTTTTCTTAAAGGGACGATATAAGTCTTCTACTTGTTGTAATGTCTGTGCCTGTTCAATATTTTCTTGAAGGTCAGCATCCAGCTTCCCTTGTTCCTCAATCGCTTTTAAGACATCCTCTTTGCGTTGATGGAGATTTAAAGCATACTGATACTGTTTATCGATATCATAGATTTGAACCTCATCTAGAGACCCAGTCATTTCTTTACGGTAACGTGAAATAAAAGGGATTGTATTCCCTTCCTCCAATAAATTAAGAACCGCATTAATTTGATTGACTTCTATATTTAATTCGTTGCTAATGGATTTGATAATATTTGCTTGATTGTTTTCATTATTCATCCTATCATTCTCCTTCTAAAACTGGGACGGAATATATCTGAATTACTGCCGTTTTACTAACTTTCATAGCATGCAGTTCTCCTCCAAAGACACAACCACCATCAATTCCCCATTTCATATCTTTACGCCAAACATTGGAATTATAGTAATTCTGATGAAGCACCATAGTTGGAGTGTGCCCAAAAATAATTTGTTTACCGGTAGAATTCTTTGTTTGATGAAAGCTGTCTCTAATCCACAGAAAATCGTGATCAGAAGTGTTTTTCCAGTTTTCAAGCGACAAATCTACACCAGCATGAACAATAATGAATTCTCCATATTCAAAATAATAAGGGAGACCCTCTAACCAAGTTTCCAGCTTAGGATAAGTCTGTTTAATTTGACGAGCTAGTCGTCTGGCTTGTGATTTTACGACTTTCTCTTCAGGAATATTTAATAACTGACAAATAGTCGCTACTCCACCATTCATAATGTAATGATTAAAAAAATTATGCGGGCTTCGCAAAAAATTTAAGAGCATGGATTCGTGGTTCCCTCTTAAACAGAGGGCATTCTTTTCTTTTTGAAGTTGCCATACACGGTTTAAAACAGCTAAACTATCATAGCCACGATCAATATAATCTCCAATAAAGACCAATCGCTCTTCTTCAGGTATCCAACTTGCTAATAGTTGATCTAATTCATCACTCATTCCGTGGATATCTCCGATAACAAATAAGTGCTCTGGATTATTTTTCACTGCTTCACCGCCTTTAAAATCGAATAAATTAAGTATAGCATAGCTTAAGTAGTAGGAAAATCATAGAATATTTTATAGAAAGCTCGATCAATAGTAAAGCCCCTCACGCAAGTTAGAAGAAACTACTTGAAGGGCTTTATTGTTTTGGTTCTATAATAAACAGGGTGGATGGAAGAAAAAAACACTTCCTTCCATCCTATTTTTGGTACACAAAAACACAGAAGTCCGATCTATTAAAAGTGGTAACTAAAATAGAAAGGACTCTGTGTTATGACTCATGATACTCCATATAAAAGACCCTAACGTAAAATTATCTGATAATTGTGTGGAAACGATCAAAAATAAGCTTCACATAAAGTGTACACTGACCTATCCTGTTGATAGCTGTCT
>NZ_JBNUPM010000033.1:0-5397 GCF_050409425.1 Facklamia sp. P13064
GAAAAATAGACCAAGGAAAGGTATAAAATATAAACCACCTAAAGAAGAACTTTTTAGTTTCTTACTATCGGTGTTGCATTTGATTGGACAATTCGTCAACAAAAAAAGACCTGTCATTTCTCATCTATAAGAAATGACTAGGTCTATTACCTAAAAACGATTAATCTACCATCTCTGCTTCTAAGTATTTATGAATTAAGTCATATGTGGCAATTACTGAGGTGATGTGTGTTCTTTCAAAGGCATGACTAGCATCAATTCCAGCACCAAACAATCCGTGACGTACATCTGCTCCGGCACGCATAGCTGCAGAAGCGTCTGAACCATAGTATGGATAGATATCTACTTTATAAGGAATCTTATTTTCATCACATAATCCAACTAATTGATTACGTAAGCCAACATGATAAGGGCCAGAAGCATCTTTAGCACAGATAGACACTGTATACTCATCTGAAGTTTGATCATCTCCTAATGCTCCCATATCGACAGCAATATATTCTTCAACTTCTGGAGCAATGTTAGAGTTTCCACCGTAGCCAATTTCTTCGTTATTAGAAATATAGAAATGAGTAGTATGTGCTAATTTAAGTTCTCCAGCTTTAATTGCTTCAATAGCTTCTAATAAAAGGGAAACACTCACTTTATCATCTAAGTGGCGTGATTTTAAATAACCGGAGTCAGTAATTTCTGCACGTGGATGGAAAGAAATAAAATCTCCTACTTCGATACCTAATTCTGCTACATCTTCTGGGTTAAAAACAGGGTGGTCTAAACGAACTTCCATATTGTCTTGATTGCGTTCTAATGACCCTGCGTTACGGTAAACGTGAACAGAAGTCTGATGCATTAAAATCGTTCCATCAAAAGTTTTACCTGTTTTTGCAGAATGGATTTTGCAATATACTCCTTCTAGCGAATTGTAAACAAACCCACCGATTAGATCTAATTTCAAACGACCATCAGCTTTTACCGCACGAACCATCGCTCCTAAAGTATCCACGTGAGCTGTAATAAAACGCTGACGTTCTTTATTTTTTCCTTCTAAAGTTACTAGTAAACCTCCTTTTGGTGTCTTAGTATACTCCACTTTATCCTGGTCAAATTTTTTCATTAAATGCGACACAATTTCACCAGTATAACCAGTTGGTGAAGGAATCTCGGTTAATTCTTTCACACGTTCTAAACGTGCACGATCTGATTCTGATAATTGATAGTTCAATTCTACCATTCTGTTCTCTCCTTTATATTGATCCATCTTAAAAGATAAATCATTGTAATCACTTGATTCTACTATACAACAATTAGCCTTAAATTCAAAAGCAAATTATGAAAAAATAACAATCCTTTAGATTTTTATACTTGGACCAGAGTTTGAAAATTGAAATTCTAAAACAAGTGGGTGTCTATAGCTAGAGGCTTTTCTTATCATTAAGGTAAATAGGTTAAAAAAACTCGGGCAATTGTAAAATAAATGAAGACTGAAGTTAAGTCACTTAAAGTTGAGATAAATGGACCACTAGCCACAGCGGGGTCAAAGCCTATCTTCATCATGAGTTTAGGAATCAAAGCACCGGCAATATTAGCCACCACGATTGCACAAGCCATAGCAATCCCTATGATCATACCCAAAAAGAGGTTTCCTTTCCAAAAGCCTGCCACTAGGGCTATGGTTAACCCAACTACCAATCCTGTGACTACTCCTGTTAGTAATTCAAAACTAAAAGAATCAAAAAAATTATCATCTTCTGATTTATTAGTAAGCTTGCGAACAGCAACCGCTAAAGATTGAGTTCCAGCGTTACCTGCTGTACCGGTTATTAATGTAACAAAGCTAGATAAAACAGGCACTGAGGATATCAAACCTTCAAACTGAGAAATTAGAGTGGCTGTCCCCATCCCCATAAATAGCAGTGTAACTAACCAAGGCAAGCGACTTTTAGAAGCCTTAAATGGAGTAGTATGAATTTCATTAACATCAACCGCAGCCAAACCTGAGTAGTCACTGTCTGCTTCTTCTTGAATAACGTCTAAAACATCATCTACCGTTATAATACCAAGTAATTCACGATCAAAGCCTACAACTGGTAGGGCCAATAAGTCGTAATCTTGTACCATTTTTGCTACCTCTACTTGATCATCATTTACTTCAACTGTTATTAAACGAGGATTAAGGATTTCTGAGATTAAGGTTTGATCATCATGAACAATGAGATCTCTTAAAGATAAAACACCCTTTAGTCGTCTATCTTCATCAATCACATACACATAATAGATAGTTTCTGCTTGAGCGGCTGCCGTTTTTAAGTGTTCATAGGCTTGTTTAACTGTATATTCTTCCTTGACAGTTACAAACTCAGTCGTCATGATGGATCCTGCTGTTTCGTCAATATAGTTTATCAAACGAGATATTTCACGGGCAGACCTATTAGGCATTAAATGCATGTACGTATTTACTTTTTCTTTATTATCAATATTATTTAAAATATCCACCGCATTATCCGCGTACATTTCACCTAAAACAATAGCTGCATAGGCATTTTCCATCTCTAGGAAATACTCTTCACTCAAGTGAAGAATATCTGATTCAAAGGCATCAAAGACATCAGCGAGTTCACTGGGAGCAAGATATTGATAGACTGTTTTTCGCTCAGAACTGACAAACTCAGTAAAAATTTTGGCTTGATCATAATTATGTAACGCTAAAAACTCAGTACGAAAGCGTGTCATACGGTTGTTTTGCAGCATAGCTTTGAAACTAGCGACGCTTTCTTCAAAACTTCTTTCAAATACTTCCATTGCTATTCCTCTCTTAGTTAACTTGCTGGGCTTGAATCCAATCTTGCATATCTTCTGGTAGATTCATCTCAAAATGTAAGGGCTGTTGAGTCATGGGGTGGTTAAACTCCAATTGGCCACAGTGAAGCGCTTGACGTCTGATCGTTTCGGTCAAAGGACCTCCATATAAATCATCGCCAATTAAAGGACCTCCCATATGCATTAAGTGTACCCGAATTTGATGTGTTCGTCCTGTATGAAGCCTTATTCTTAAGTGCGCTCCATTAGGATAAGTTTGCTGACACCAATATTCGGTCTTGGCATATTTTCCACTTTCATGAACACGCCGGGTTATAATTGAAGACTCCGTACGTGCAATAGGTGCTTCAATTATACCATGGTCTGACCATTGACTGCGACTGCTTAGAGCATGGTAATATTTAACCACTTGACCTGCTCTTACTTGACGATCCATCAATGCATGAGCTAATCGATGCTTAGCAATTAACATTAAGCCTGATGTATCACGATCTAACCTTGTTACTATATGGATTACTTGATCCGAGTAGCCTTGCTTTTGGTAGTAACCTCTCACTCGATTAGCAATTGAACTCGAAGGATTTGCTAAAGAAGGAATTGAAACTACTCCCACTTGTTTATTTAAAATAAGTAGATCATCATCTTCATAGACGATTTCAATTGGGTCATCTGAAGGTGGAACTGTTTCATGCCCTCGCTCGATGGGAGCTAATAAATGAAGACAGTCTCCTTTACGGATTTTAAAACGAACAGGTACTTTTAAATGGTTCAATAACAGTTGACCTTCAAGCTTAACCTTTCTTAAAAAGGCCTTTGGTAACTGTTGTTGTCTTAAAAATTCTTTAATCGTTATTTCTTCCGATTGATCATAAAACCACTTCAACTCCATTATAAACCTCACCTTTTATTGATTAAACTTATTTTCTCACTTGATTAGCGATAAAAGAGGATTCTACACGATTCCAATAATGCATATGCTTAAAGCTAGCGAAATGAATTCTCTCCTTAGCCAATTGCAAGCGCACCGTATCAATTGTCTGGTCCGCCCAAAATAGATGGTCAGTCGTGATATCCATCCATTCATTGGATGGATCTGGTTTTAAAGTGAGCCATTCATCAGCCGGTAAAATAATAGGCGAGGCCAAGGATCGATAAACACGATTATTAACCGAAGCCATCTCTGTCATCTGTATTGCTTCAATTCGTGGATGCATTACCGCTCCACCTAAAGATTTGTTTAACCCCGTAGACCCGGTTGGTGTCGCAATACACAATCCATCCCCACGAAATGTTTCAAAGAATTGGTCTTTTATTTCCACATCACACACCATTGTTTTACGATGCGAACGAATACTGCATTCATTGAGGGCTAGAACATGTCTCTTTTTTCCATTACCGAGAGTAATAGCTACCGATAGTAAGGGATATGAAATGGATTCAGCGTCATTTTCAACAATACTCTGTAAAACTTGATCCATCTGTTCGCCTAACCAGTCCGTATAAAACCCTAAATGTCCCGTATGAATCCCTATAAATTGAGTATGATTGATAAATGCCTGGTACTGGTGAAAGGCTGATAAAAGTGTGCCATCTCCACCAATTGATATTACATAGTCAGGAGTTTCCCCGTTAGAGAGCTCTTTTAATTGATAGTGATGGAGTTTAGTTTTAAGTCGTTGAGCATAGGCAACTGATAAAGCTTTTTTATTATATACTAATCCAATCTTTTTCATAGTTTCTCCTTACTCTTGCTCTTAACGCGAGTCAAACAGTTTGGTTGCTTCATGAATCTCTTCACGAATCTGACTCATTTCTTCATCAAGTAGAAAGGCAGCCTCAGAAGCTCGTTGAAGTCTTTCTAATATTTCAACAGGATACTTGCCATCATACTTATAATTTAACGAATGTTCGATGGTTGCCCAAAAATTCATCGCTAAAGTTCTAATTTGTACTTCCACAATAACCGAAATGTTTCCTTCAATTCTTTCCACCGGATACTCTAAGATCATATGATAAGAACGATACCCACTCGGCTTATGATTTTTAATATAGTCCCTAATCATAATGACTTTAAAATCAGACCGTCTTAATAGTAAATCTGCTACTTCATAGATATCCTCAACAAACTGGCACATCACTCGAACCCCAGCTATGTCCTGAACACCACAAAGGAAATCTTTGGCTTTGATTTGTCTAACAGCCATTTTTTCCATAATACTTTCAGGTGATTTTACTCGTCCGGTAACGAATTCGATCGGTGCGTGTCTATCCAAATCAATATATTCTTGGCGAATACTTTTTAATTTTAGCTTCAATTCTTCAACAGCCTGACCATAAGGGGCTAAGAACAATGCCCAATTGTCGACAAAAGGTTCTTCATATACATATTTATTTTCCATGATTTCCCCCTTTCTAGCCCTCTACAAGTTTTCAAAATATTCAACCCATATCAGTCTAATTGATTAATATCATCCAGAAAATATTTTACCATAAGTCAAAGGGTTTTCGTATATAACTGTTCATTAGTGTCAACCGTAAATGAAAATGTCCTGAAATTTTAAAAATTTGCGGGATAAAACT
>NZ_JBNUPM010000034.1:0-5143 GCF_050409425.1 Facklamia sp. P13064
ACTCCGCCAGTAGGGCTCGAACCTACGACATCATGATTAACAGTCATGCGCTCTGCCAGCTGAGCTATGGCGGAATAACTTTGATATGACACGCGTGGCAACGTCCTACTCTCACAAGACCAAAGGTCCAACTACCATCGGCGCTAAGAAGCTTAACTGCTGTGTTCGGCATGGGTACAGGTGTGTCCTTCTTGCCATCATCACCACACAGTGTCATCTCATCGTTATCTTGAGCAATCTCTCAATCACTCAAAACTGAATACACCTCTACTTACCTTGAAATCTCATGGTTAAGTCCTCGACCGATTAGTACTAGTCCGCTCCATATATCGCTATACTTCCACTTCTAGCCTATCTACCTGATCGTCTCTCAGGGGTCTTACTTCTTGCGAATGGGAAATCTCATCTTGAAGCTGGCTTCCCGCTTAGATGCTTTCAGCGGTTATCCATCCCACACATAGCTACCCAGCAATGCTCCTGGCGGAACAACTGGTACACCAGCGGTGTGTCCATCCCGGTCCTCTCGTACTAAGGACAGCTCTTCTCAAATTTCCTACGCCCGCGACGGATAGGGACCGAACTGTCTCACGACGTTCTGAACCCAGCTCGCGTACCGCTTTAATGGGCGAACAGCCCAACCCTTGGGACCGACTTCAGCCCCAGGATGCGATGAGCCGACATCGAGGTGCCAAACCTCCCCGTCGATGTGAACTCTTGGGGGAGATAAGCCTGTTATCCCCAGGGTAGCTTTTATCCGTTGAGCGATGGCCCTTCCATGCGGTACCACCGGATCACTAAGCCCGACTTTCGTCCCTGCTCGACTTGTTGGTCTCGCAGTCAAGCTCCCTTCTGCCTTTGCACTCTACGAATGATTTCCAACCATTCTGAGGGAACCTTTGGGCGCCTCCGTTACTCTTTAGGAGGCGACCGCCCCAGTCAAACTGCCCACCTGACACTGTCTTCCGTGTTCTTCACGCGAGTTAGAGGGTTCATATTACAAGGGTAGTATCCCACCAACGTCTCCTTGCATACTGGCGTACACAGCTCTTTGACTCCTACCTATCCTGTACATGTCACACAAACACTCAATATCAAGTTGCAGTAAAGCTCCATGGGGTCTTTCCGTCCTGTCGCGGGTAACCTGCATCTTCACAGGTACTATAATTTCACCGAGTCTCTCGTTGAGACAGTGCCCAGATCGTTACGCCTTTCGTGCGGGTCGGAACTTACCCGACAAGGAATTTCGCTACCTTAGGACCGTTATAGTTACGGCCGCCGTTTACTGGGGCTTCAATTCGCACCTTCGCTTGCGCTAAGCGCTCCTCTTAACCTTCCAGCACCGGGCAGGCGTCAGCTCCTATACGTCATCTTGCGATTTAGCAGAAACCTGTGTTTTTGATAAACAGTCGCCTGGGCCTATTCACTGCGGCTGACTTGCGTCAGCACCCCTTCTCCCGAAGTTACGGGGTCATTTTGCCGAGTTCCTTAACGAGAGTTCTCTCGCTCACCTTAGTGTTCTCCACTTGACTACCTGTGTCGGTTTGCGGTACGGGTTGGTCATACTAGCTAGAAGCTTTTCTCGACAGTTTGATTATCCACCTTCGCTACTATTATTTCGCTCCAGATCACAACTCATCATTAATTGTAAGCATTTGACTCACCATCTCACTCGTTGCTTCTACAGACTTTTCCATCTGTCTGCGTGGACTTACCTCCTGTGTCCCTCCATTGCTTAAATCGTATTTCCCAAGTACAGGAATCTCTACCTGTTGTCCATCGCATACGCCGTTCGGCTTTTGCTTAGGGCCCGACTTACCCAGGGCGGACGAGCCTTCCCCTGGAAACCTTAGTCTATCGGTGGACAGGATTCTCACCTGTCTTTCGCTACTCATACCGGCATTCTCACTTCTATGCGCTCCACTGCTCCTTACGGTACAGCTTCTCCGCACATAGAACGCTCTCCTACCATCCTAATAAATTAGAATCCACAGCTTCGGTGGACTGTTTAGCCCCGGTACATTTTCGGCGCAGGGTCACTCGACTAGTGAGCTATTACGCACTCTTTAAATGATGGCTGCTTCTAAGCCAACATCCTAGCTGTCTAGGCAACCCCACATCCTTTTCCACTTAACAGTTACTTAGGGACCTTAGCTGGTGGTCTGGGCTGTTTCCCTTTCGACTACGGATCTTATCACTCGCAGTCTGACTCCCAGAGATGAGTTTGTGGCATTCGGAGTTTATCTAGATTCGGTAACCCGAATGGGCCCCTAGTCCAAACAGTGCTCTACCTCCACATCTCTTACTCTGAGGCTATACCTAAATATATTTCGGAGAGAACCAGCTATCTCCAGGTTCGATTGGAATTTCTCCGCTACCCACACGTCATCTCCACACTTTTCAACGTATGTGAGTTCGGTCCTCCAGTGCGTCTTACCACACCTTCAACCTGCACATGGGTAGGTCACCTGGTTTCGGGTCGACGACACCTGACTAACGCCCTATTCAGACTCGCTTTCGCTACGGCTCCGTATCTTCTACTTAACCTTGCCAACTATCGTCACTCGCCGGTTCATTCTACAAAAGGCACGCCATCACCCCTTAACGGGCTCTGACTACTTGTAAGCACACGGTTTCAGGTACTCTTTCACTCCCCTTCCGGGGTGCTTTTCACCTTTCCCTCACGGTACTGGTTCACTATCGGTCACTAGGGAGTATTTAGCCTTACCAGATGGTCCTGGTGGATTCCGACGGGATTTCTCGTGTCCCGCCGTACTCAGGATACTCCTGAGCCTGTTGATCTTTCGCATACGGGGGTCTCACCCTCTCTGCCGCCCCTTCCCATGGGCTTCTACTAAATCGTCTGGTCTCGTGATGGAGTCCTTCAACCCCAACGTGCATGCACGCTGGTTTGGGCTCTTCCCCGTTCGCTCGCCGCTACTTAGGGAATCATTCTTATTTTCTTTTCCTGCAGTTACTTAGATGTTTCAGTTCTCTGCGTCTACCTTCCTTGCGGATAATGATCTTTTACAATCATTGGGTTCCCCCATTCGGAAATCTCCGGTTCTTAGCGTACTTACCGCTCCCCGAAGCATATCGCTGTTCGTCGCGTCCTTCATCGGCTCCTAGTGCCAAGGCATTCACCGTGCGCCCTTTATTGCTTAACCACAATATTTTCGCTTATTTTTTAACTCTATGATGTTACTCATAGACTCGGTCAATTTCTCGGTTCATTATATCTTTTTTTTAAGAAATAATGTGATTGTCATACCTCGCATCGAGAATATGATCAATCTTGTTTGGTGTATTCAGTTTTCAATGATCGATTGAGTTGCTTCATAAAGAAGCTCACTCAAAACTAAACAAAGACAGTAACCTTTCGTGTAGGTTCCAACTACTCCTTAGAAAGGAGGTGATCCAGCCGCACCTTCCGATACGGCTACCTTGTTACGACTTCACCCCAATCATCTATCCCACCTTCGACGGCTCCTTCTAAAAGTTAGGCCACCGGCTTCGGGTGTTACAAACTCTCGTGGTGTGACGGGCGGTGTGTACAAGACCCGGGAACGTATTCACCGCGGCGTGCTGATCCGCGATTACTAGCGATTCCGGCTTCATGCTCTCGAGTTGCAGAGAACAATCCGAACTGAGAATGGCTTTCAGAGATTCGCTTACCCTCGCGAGTTCGCTGCTCGTTGTACCATCCATTGTAGCACGTGTGTAGCCCAGGTCATAAGGGGCATGATGATTTGACGTCATCCCCACCTTCCTCCGGTTTGTCACCGGCAGTCTCACTAGAGTCCCCAACTGAATGCTGGCAACTAATGATAGGGGTTGCGCTCGTTGCGGGACTTAACCCAACATCTCACGACACGAGCTGACGACAACCATGCACCACCTGTCTTGCTGTCTTGTAGGACTTCACCTATCTCTAGGCTATGCAGCAGATGTCAAGACCTGGTAAGGTTCTTCGCGTTGCTTCGAATTAAACCACATGCTCCACCGCTTGTGCGGGTCCCCGTCAATTCCTTTGAGTTTCAGTCTTGCGACCGTACTCCCCAGGCGGAGTGCTTATTGCGTTAACTCCAGCACTGAAGGGTGGAAACCCTCCAACACTTAGCACTCATCGTTTACGGCGTGGACTACCAGGGTATCTAATCCTGTTTGCTCCCCACGCTTTCGAGCCTCAGCGTCAGTTATAGACCAGAAAGTCGCCTTCGCCACTGGTGTTCCTCCATATATCTACGCATTTCACCGCTACACATGGAATTCCACTTTCCTCTTCTATACTCAAGTGACCCAGTTTCCAATGACCCTCCACGGTTGAGCCGTGGGCTTTCACATCAGACTTAAGTCACCGCCTGCGCTCCCTTTACGCCCAATAAATCCGGACAACGCTTGCCACCTACGTATTACCGCGGCTGCTGGCACGTAGTTAGCCGTGGCTTTCTGGTTAGATACCGTCACTCCGAATGCAGTTACTCATTCGGTCGTTCTTCTCTAACAACAGTGCTTTACGATCCGAAGACCTTCTTCACACACGCGGCGTTGCTCCGTCAGACTTGCGTCCATTGCGGAAGATTCCCTACTGCTGCCTCCCGTAGGAGTTTGGGCCGTGTCTCAGTCCCAATGTGGCCGATCACCCTCTCAGGTCGGCTATGCATCATGGCCATGGTAGGCTTTTACCCCACCATCTAGCTAATGCACCGCGGAGCCATCCTTCAGTGACAGCCGAAGCCGTCTTTCCTTCGTTGATCATGCGATCTGCGATTCTATGCGGTATTAGTCATCGTTTCCAATGGTTATCCCCCGCTGAAGGGTAGGTTCTCCACGTGTTACTCACCCGTGCGCCACTAACCTTGAAAGAACAAGTTCTCTCGCGGTTCGTTCGACTTGCATGTATTAGGCACGCCGCCAGCGTTCGTCCTGAGCCAGGATCAAACTCTCATGAAAGAATTTGAGCTTTTGCTCATTACTATTACTAGCTATTGATTTTTTTACTGCTGGTCTGCAGTATGTCTCGAATTATATTCGGTTGTTTCTATCCGGTTTAACGAATAGACCCTTACACATTTTGGTGTTTGTCTTTGTTCAGTTTTCAATGAGCTTCGCTGCCATAAGTGACAACTTCTATATACTAGCATGG
>NZ_JBNUPM010000035.1:0-3904 GCF_050409425.1 Facklamia sp. P13064
TCGCTTGCACCAAGGCTTAAGAGAGTCTTAAGAATAGTTACTAAGTTTAAGCATTTCATTAAGAATTCCTTTCGTTATCACACACTAACCAATGGCCCTATTGAAGGGATTAATAACACGATTATATGTGTCAGGAAGAAAAGAAAAGGAGACCAAGCAACCATTAGTGGCTTAATCTCCTTGGATAGCATCAACCCTATTGGACATAGAGCCTAGTTTTTCTAACTCTTTTAGTATAAACATCAAATTATTTTCATTATATAATAAACTATAAATTTAAACTGATTGTCTTTTTATTTAGCTTCTTAAAAATTTGCTCATTAGTTCTATCTGATGTTCAATAGATAATTTTTTTATTACTCCTAAGCCAGGGTCGCTCCCTTCATCAGCATCTGTAATAAATGTTAAAATACTTCAGTTTCTATGTTTTCTTTTACATATTCTTTACCTTCCAATTCCATTATCTTATTATACTATTCTTTTGGTCTAATAACTGCTTCATGGTATTTATTCGCTGGATCTGTTGGGCTATGATTGGTATCAGATACAAAATGATGAACCCTCAAGTTCTTTTTTTATCACAATCTATAATATGGATTGCTACAGCATGAGGTGAAAAGCCATTTTCCATAAAATCTTTACCCATTACATAATAATCTAAAAACCCTATGTAACCATCTTTTTTAAACGATAAATGATCAGAAGAAAAATATTCATCACCAACATAATCCGCATTTCTTTTTTGTTTATTGAAATTATCAGCTAAAAGTATTTTGTTTATTAAAAGCTTTTTAGACTAATTTCAACTTTGAAAAAATACTTAATCTTCATTAAAAGCTGTCCATTGAATATGCTCATAATGATGATTTATATCTTTCCATTCCGTAACTGTCAATTGATCCATACCTTCAACTATTAATTGAATCATATCTTTATCAATCATATTAACAATTTTAGCTTTTGTAAACATATTATAATCGCCTCCCCCAACAGCACGATATTGAGTGAGCGCTAAATGGTAATATTTTTGCTTATCAATTACTTTTTGTGTTTTTTCATTAATTAATTTGACCACACGCTTACCTATTGGTTGATTCAAATCAACCTCTACAGAAAAACCCGTGTACAAGTCATAATTGTAATGCTTAGGTTTAGGATAAATATAAGAAGGATTTACAGAAATTTTACCGGATGAATCAAAAGTAAAATAAGCAAAATTATGCTCCATCGCTTCAATTATATCCTGACCACTTACTTGGCTAACAGCAATTTGATTATAATAAGGATAAATATTCAATAGTTCTCCTCGCCTAACTTCACCTTGAAAATCTACAAAGTGATCGTTGAGCAAGGATATACCTGCGAAGTCTGCCCCTGTTTCATTCAACATCGTTCTCGTTAAAAACTCAGCAAAAGGATGGCCTTTCACTCTTGCTTGATGAAGGTTTCGAGTGGGCATCTCCATGGGAGCATTCCCTAAGACCTCATCAAGCCAGTTAAGGCTCTGGCTATATTCAGGTTCTAATGGACGAATATTTTCAATTGCTTCGCTAGTTGTAAAAGAGTGTAGAGCCCCTTCAATTGCTGGGGAAGCTTTTTTATCTAAACTCACGATAACTTCACCCACCTTTTCACCACCATAGCCTGGTTGAATGACAAAGGAATCCTTAAAGGGCTGACAAATCTGACGATGTTGATGACCCGTTAATAAAAGATCTATTTCAGGAATCTCACTGATCATCTTATATCCTTGATTTTCTCCAGTTTGAGCCTCTAAGGCCTCTCCCGAAGATAGGTCAGCTTCAAAACCTCCATGATAAGCAACAACTAATAAATCCACTTGAGGTTTTAAAAATTGAGCATACTCTTTAACCGTTTCAAAAGCATCTAAAAATTCTAAGCCTTCATAATTTTCTGGCAACTCCCAGTGTGGTATATAGTGGGTGGTTACACCAATAATTCCGATTTTATAATCTTCAATGTTGATGACATCATAGGCTTTTCCCTTATAGGGCTTTTTGGTTTTTCGATCCACAATATTGCTACATAATATTTGTGCATTTATTAAGTCTAATGCTGTGTCTTGATAGGCCATTCCGTGATTAAATTCATGGTTACCAACAATTTGATAATCATAGTCCAAATCATTCATCATTCGAGCATAAGGAGCCGCACTCTTTGTCACTTGACTGGTATAGCTCGTCATAGGCGATCCTTGAATAAAATCGCCTAAATCAAATTGCAATGTCTTAATCGCATCTTGTTTTAATTGATCAATTAAAGCTGCAGTGTTCTTTAAGGAATACTCAGTCTGATCAGGATGATGGTGCCATTGACCATGTGTATCACTCGTTATTAAAAAGCGGATTTTAAGCATTGTTCCCCTCCAATATCTTGTCCATCGTATATATTTGGCCATACTGAGGATAGAAAACAATTAGACCTTTTGTTTCTAACTCTTGACCAAAAGCCTTTGGTTTAAATGTATGCTATGGAATAACAACTATTGATTGAATCGTATAACCAATCATCAATAAATCTGCTTGAGAGGCATGACCTGAGACCCCAGCCTGATAGAAATCCCGGCCGTATTCAACCATATTAGTTAAAAACTCCTCATAACCAGCCATAAAGACTCCTAAAGGAACTCCGTTTGAATGTAAATATATTCCAGCTGGTAATTGATAAAGAATTTGATGACGTTCATAATCAATTAATAATAAATAGTCATTCGGCGAAGCCTTCAATTCTTCAGCACTTACCAAAAGACTACTTTCTTCTTCATCCTCATCTAAACAAAAAATATTATCGATTTTGCTTGATATATGTTGTTTAAGCAATTGGTAATACGCTTTATCTACGACAAATCTCCGTTGATGATTTTTAGCTATTTCATTCAATCTTATCAAGCGTTGTATATTTTGTGGATATAAATTAATGGTTATGATGCCTGCTTGTTTTTTACCCAATAAGTGGTCTCTCTCTTTTAATAACTGCCGCTCATTTGAACAAGCTAGATTATGATTTTTTCCCTCAACAGCTAAGTGAGGTGCGAGGTCATCTCCAAAATTAGACAAAGAGGTGCCTTCAATTAATAGTAGGTCTGGTTCAAAAGGATGGGCTTCTTCTACCCACTTGAGCACTTTTTCAGGGTTATAACCATTTAGTCTTAAGTCTCCTGAATAAACAATTTTCAAATCATTCGTTGCAATAAAATAGCACTCGCACCTTCTGTATCATGGTCACTCTCTTTAAAAGTTATCTTGAATGGCCCATGATGAATACTTGTTTGATGAGGAACACTTTGCCAATTAACATCATATTTAGGTAAAAAGGAATTTTTACTAAATTTTCATAAAAGTTTAATGACTTCTCTGATGTGTATACAGGAATTTGTTCGTTTATTTGTCCTAAGGAACCTAGATGATCAAGGTGCGAGTGAGACAAGCAAATGGCAGTATTCGATGAGCTCACCTCATAAGCAGTTAACGAATTTGAATTTAACTGGCTTTGAGAATAAAATCCTTCTACCTTAGGCAATAAGTTATCTTAAAGGAATTGTTCAGTTAATGATCGATCTAGCAATTGTTTAATATCGGCTCCTACAAATGCTCCAAAATCCATAATCACTTGATGATTATCTTTTTGAAGGCTAATAATATTTCCCCCAATTGTGCCAATTCCACCCAAGAATTCAATCTTTGTTTGACTCATCAACTCTTCCTCTCTTAATAGTTTTTATCTTCACTATCAAGATTTTATCGTACCATATATTGGACCTAAAGTTCTACTTAACTTTTTTATCAAAATAAGCTATATTTTAACTTCATTCTGAACACCTAAAGGGGTCTGTATCATAAGTCTCAAACCGAAAAACCACTATAAACGTTGTTTAAACAATGTT
>NZ_JBNUPM010000036.1:0-3262 GCF_050409425.1 Facklamia sp. P13064
CGAAAGATCATCTAAAATGCGAGGTTAGGATCGGAAATAACAGAAGTATTGATCTAATAATTACAATCTTGAAATGTAGGTTACACAATTTATCTGACACTACCCAAGCAACAAGTTAGACTACGAATAAAATCTAAATGTTATAATGATGAAATTATCAATAAAATTAAAAAGTCTAGTATTGTTCAAAATTTTTGGGGTTTAACTTTTGAAAAAGAAATTGGTAGATATATGATGGGTATAAGGATTGAAGTTTTTGAAGCTATTAGTTTTTTAGATTCAAAAAGGATAGTAAAATTTTTAACATCGAATAAAGAATTAATATTTGATGATGGAGAAATGAATAATGCAATTAAAAAAATTATTACTTATTAATACATTTTATTTACTAAATGTATTTTACACTAAAATTCATCAAGCATTGGAAATTTTCACCCCTTATAGTAATGAAAAATAAAATAGACCGCTAAAAAAGGAATAGTTTGATTCAATAGAAAAACTAAGTAAATATAACTCAAATATTTTTAAAGAAATTAAATTTAGTATTAAAGAAGAAAACTATGTGAAAAAATTTGGACAACCCAATATTTTAGATTTGATTCATTTAAGTAATATTCGCTTAGTTGGCAATGATATTTTACTAGAAAGAGAGGTTTATCAATATATAGGATATTACTTAAAAAAAAGAAGGGAGTTTAATAAATAATGATAGAAAGATTTATTGATCAAAGAGGGAGAATAATTGTTATTCCCAAAAAACAAAAAAATAAAATTATTATCTTTGACTATATTTTTGAATTAATCAAAAAAAAGGTGATGAATTTTCTGAGAGTGAACTAAATAATATTATACAGGTATACTATGATGATTATGCGACAATGAGAAGATATTTAGTAGATTATGGTTATTTAAATAGAGATATATACGGGAGTATATATTGTATAAATTCGGAGATAAATCATGAAAGCTAAAATTCATTATTATTATTATTTGAATTTTTGTCTGTCTCATTAGTTTCATTTTTTAACCCAATATTGTATATTTATTTATTTAAAAACTTTTCATTAAGTGATGTAGGTTTATATCTAGCTCTATTTTGGCTATCGTCTTTTCTTACAGAGATACCATGTGGAGCTATAACAGATGTTATAGGAGAGAGAAAATCAATTTTTTTAAGTGGTCTATTTAGAATTTTAGGGATTTTAATGATATTAAGTAGTTCATATACACTTCTCCTGTTTTCAGCTTTTTTATCTGGAATTAGTGAGTCTTTTTATTCTGGAACATTATCCAGTTGGCTAATCAAAGATTTAAATTTATCACAGGATAGAGATATCTTAGAACACATATTTTCTAAGGCGTCTATTATAGGATTATTGGCTGCATTGGTCATTGGAACTTTGAGTGCGGATGTATTGTATAAATATAATACAGATTTGCCATTTTATTTCAGCATATTATTTAGTATTATTTTAATTGTTTCAGTTATTAAATCTCCAATTAAAGATTTTAAAAATAAAAAAATATCTTTTAAAAATACTTTTAAATATTCATATGGTGAAATAAAAACAATATTTAAACAAATTATGACATCTAAAAAGAGTATTGTATTTATATTATTTTTACTTCTCCCTAAAGTGATAGATATAGGACCATCAAATTAGTGGCAGGCAATATTTTATACTAATAATATAGAAAATATTATTAGTATTATGTGGATAATAATCTCATTAAGTGGGCTTGTAGGGAGTTTAATATCTCATAGGATATTATATAAAAAAATATTTCTTATGTGATAACTTCGTTAACAATAATAGATATTATATTCTTATCCTTATTTATTCTCTCAAAAAATATATGGATGGGAATTATTATTTTTCAATTCACGTAATGCTTAATACTATAACTGAAATTAAAAGTAATGTCGCTCTTCATTCAGATTTTGTGCAAGATGATAATCTACGAAATACAACAATCTCATCTTTTTATAATATTGAATCAATATCTATTTCAATAATATTAGTTTTAAATGGGTTTATTTCTGATCAGTTTGGAATACTGAGAACATGGAATATTACCAATATTGATGTTCTTTTTATTCTTATTATAATTATTTTTAAATATAAAAAAAGAAAGAGTTTTTTAAATGGCGATTAAAAAAACCTATGAACATTCTGTTATAGAAGAGCATCAGTCCATGCTGTATTTAAATAGTATAAATATACAAGATAATATCAAGGCGCACAAAATTCATAATGAAATAGATTTTATTGATAGTCTCCCAAATATAGAATCATTAGATATTAGTAAATATAAAAAATCTGTATTAAATTGCCAAGTTAACACCCTCTTAATAAGAAATAAATTTGACTACTTATCTTGGAGAAAAAATAAAGATTTTTCTGAGATTAGTTTAATTCCAATAAAAATGCAAATGCATAACTTTTCCAAGGCTAAGATTAGTAGTGAATTTTTTAAAAAATTATGTAATAGTACAACTGAAGTTTTGTTAAAAGATATATTATTTTATATATCTGACACATTGTCTTTAAATGTTATATATTTAAAAGGTATGATAGATGGATATAAATGTGTATTTTTACCTTTAAAAAATATTAATTATATTATTATAGGAGACAAAGTAGGCCCGTTTCATTTTTATTATTTATTACATGAAGTTAGTCATGTAATTGTAAATTTTTTATTAATCAAAATGAATTTAATTTTTTCTATAGAGGAGGAAGAATATTGGGCTCATTTTTTTGAAAGTGCATTTATTAATTCCTATTTTAACAGTGAAAAAGAAAATTATATCGGATTTACACAGGCTCTATTAGAAGAAAATAAAGCAATAACAGAGTTTCAAATTGAACTTTTTAAATATCCATTAAAATATAGCTCCTTAGAAGATAAAAAAATTATATAAGGATAAATTATTTAAATATAATCTAGTTTCAAGTGAAAAATATATTAATTATGATTTTATGTTTGATTTTTTATCTAATCCTTTTTATTCAGCCTCTTATATTAATGCACAAATAAATGCACTAGATAATATTAATAAAAAAGATATAGTAACTGTTTTGGAAACATTTATCGAAACATACAAATTTTGTTAGGAGCCTCTTATAATTAATTAAATATAATTCATTATTCACTTAAAAATTGATATGTCAAAATTTTTTAGTCACTTTTTTAAAGGCTCTTTGTCCAATAGGGTTGATGCTATCCAAGGAGATTAAGCAATTAACGGTTGCTTAGT
>NZ_JBNUPM010000037.1:0-3144 GCF_050409425.1 Facklamia sp. P13064
TTAATTATTTAGTTATTGCAATACAAAGTGCTTAAGACGCACACAGGAGGATTTACATTATGAACACAGGTACAGTAAAATGGTTTAATGCAGACAAAGGTTTTGGATTTATCGAAGGTCAGGATGGAAATGACGTGTTCGCACATTTCTCTAACATTCAAGGTGATGGCTTTAAATCCTTAGACGAAGGTCAAACAGTAACATATGACGTAGAAGCTGGCCCACGTGGCAACCAAGCTACTAATATTGTTAAACTATAATTAACCTTATCAAAGGCATCCCTTAGTGGATGCCCCAGATTGAAGACAAACCCTGCTTGAGTTAATCTCAAATAAGGGTTTGTCTTTATTTGGCTCTATGTTAAATAGGGTTGATGGAAGAAAAATTCTTCCTTCAACCCTATTTATTATAGAACCATTATTATACATAAAAAAGCCCTCTAAACCACTAAGAAATAGTGATTTAGAGGGCTTTGTCTACAGTCTGAAAGATGACCTATCTTTTCTTTTTTATTTTATAATTTCTTCTACTCTTTCTCTGGGTATTTTATTTTCTAATTCTTCAACCGTTCCGACAGTTATTATTTCCCCATGATTAATGATCGCAATTCTATCACATAATTCTTGTGCTTCAGACATATAATGTGTTGTTAGCAAAATAGTTTTCCCTCTGTAAGATAACTCTTTTATTACATCTCTTAATTTATTTGCTCCTTCAGGATCTAAGCCAATACTAGATTCATCGAAAAAAATTATTTCAGGATCATTTAAAAGAGATCTTGCTATTTGGAGCCTTTGTTTCATTCCTTTTGAATAAGATTCAACTCGTCTATCCTTAAATTCATATAGTCCTACCATCTCTAGCAATTTTGGTATTAACTTGGTTTGCTCTTTTATTGATATTTTATATATATCAGAAAAATATATTAAATTTTCTTCACCTGTTAAACGCCAATATAATCCACGTTCTCCCCCAAAAACAAAATTTATATGTTTTCTAACTAATTTTGCCTCTTTAAATGTATCATAGTTTAATATCTTTGCTTCTCCAACAGTAGGAGCAAGCATAGTTGATAATATTTTTATAGTAGTTGATTTGCCCGCACCATTCGGACCCAATAAACCGAAGATTTCCCCCTTAAATATATCAAAAAAAATATTATTAACTGCACAAAATTCTTTATCTTTAAAAATCCTTGTCATCCCTTCAACAGAAAAATTTTTTCTGACATAATAACTTCAATCTAATCAATTATAAATTTAAAATATCTATTCTTACCAATTTTAATTATAAATGTTCTGTCTTTAAATTTATTACTTTCCACGGTTTCATCAACATCAGTTACTTTTCTTCCATTTATTGATACTCCATTCTGATTAATTAGACGTTTTCCTTCCGATTTTGACGAAATTATTTTGTTTAAAAATAATATATTTATAACTGTTTCGGGCAATATATCTTTATTAATATTTAGAGTTAAAATATCGTCTGGTACCTGTCCTTTAGCAATATTTTCATATCTATTTTGCGCCTTTAAAGCCTCTTCAGAACTATGGTACATACTAACAATTTCATAGGAGTAAAATTTATGAGCTTTAACGATATCTTCTTTCATTATTTTTAAATATACTTCTTCAGGAATATCTGTTGTTAATCTAAAATAATTTTCCAATACACTATCTGGTATTTTCATTGCTTTTTCGTACATAATTCCTGGTTCTTCGTCAATCCCGATATAATTATCTAAAGACTTACTCATTTTATTTTTACCATCTATACCAACTAAAAGAGGAAATGTAATGATACACTGCGGACTTTGATTATACGCTTTTTGCATATCTCTACCAACTAATAAATTGAAAGTTTGATCCACTCCTCCCAGTTCAACATCTGATTTAATTGCAACTGAATCATATCCTTGTACTAACGGATATAATATTTCGTGAATACCGATAGGTTTCTCATTTATAAACCTATTATTAAAATCATCTCTTTCTAATATTTGAGATACGGTATACTTACTAGCCATCGAAATGATATTCTCAAATGACAAGTCTTTTAACCATTCGGAATTATAACAAACTTTAGTTTTAGATGTATCCAATATTTTATTTACTTGATCCAAATAACTTTGTGCATTATTCCGGGTTTCTTTAAACGTTAATGACGGCCTAGTTTTAGATTTTCCAGATGGGTCCCCTATCATTGCTGTATAATCACCTATCACAAAAATAACAGAATGGCCCGCGTTTTGAAATATTTTCATTACTTTTAAAATAACAGAATGGCCTAGATGTAAATCTGGTCTTGTAGGATCAGCACCAAATTTTACAGTTATATTTTTACTATCCAGCATATCTATCAAATTTTCTTCTCCAATAATTGTATGCGTGTATCTTCTTATTGAATTTAAAATTTCTTTTCCATTCATAATCATTCTCCTTTATAAATTTTCGATAATATTTCTCCATGTTAGAGAATTTTTTATATTTCCAAAAACATAAACCTTATTTTCTAAATCTGTTTTATATGCTTTTCCTTGAGAATCAACAAGCATATAGATAATTCTCTACTATCACTTTCTTTAAAGTCAATTTCTATATTTGATTCGGTAGTGTCAAATAAATTGTGTAACCTACATTTTAAGATTGTAATTGTTATATCAAATTTTCAACTATTTCCATTCATAACCTCGCATTTTATAAGAGCTTTCGACCGCCCTATAGATTTGTTAGTATCTTTGAGATCGATAGCTCCTCTAAAATGCGAGGGAAGCAACCGAAGGGTGCTAGTTTACTCCATTAAAATACTTGGAGCTTTGTGATGCCTTCTCTTAATTTCGTATCGTTAATTGGTCTTCTTTGATCCAAAAGATTTCGAAGTTCAAAGGTAACCTTCCCAAATCCTTTATGAATTCGCTGTCCAAACTTTGCGTTATACTCGCTAATATAACAATAGACAGTTTTTCCCAAAGAGGCTTCATGGGGAAACTGTTCTTTTATTGTTGTAATCCGCTTTATTTGTTTATTGACGGCTTCTGATTGTTTGTTGATATAAAAGGATGTCAATATCTCCTTGGGAAAATGCACAAATGAGAAAAGATTCTTTTTTAGTCTCAATTGTTCAGCCAACTTTGGATAAGTC
>NZ_JBNUPM010000038.1:0-2380 GCF_050409425.1 Facklamia sp. P13064
AAAACCAAGCACACCGACAGTAAGCAAAACTTATACGGTAAAACGAGGCGATTGGCTAAGCAAAATAGCTAATATGCATGGGATTACGGTTGCGCAATTGAAGTCTTGGAATAATCTAAGAAGTGACTTAATTCATCCAGGCAATGTTTTGATTGTGGCAAAAGGTGAAGCATCAAGTCCAGCACCAACACCAGAAAAGCCGGCTGAACCAACACCAGAAAAACCAAGCACACCGACAGTAAGCAAAACTTATACGGTAAAACGAGGCGATTGGTTAGCAAAAATAGCTGAGATGCATGGGATTACGGTTGCACAATTGAAGTCTTGGAATAATTTAAAATCAAATTATATTTACACAGGGGATATTTTATATGTTTCTCAACCAAATTTAACATCGAATCTGAATCCCTCCAAGCCAGATAGTAATACTCAAGTTGCAGTAAAAACTTATGTCGTTCAAAATGGCGATTCTTTATATTCAGTCGCTAAAAAATTTGGAGTCTCTGTTTCCAATTTAAAGAAATGGAATGAAATGACTTCCAATACTCTTTATGCTGGATATACTTTAATAGTGAATAATGCCCAACCTGCCTCTCCGATTGTACAAATTGAAGATCAAGGTAAACAATATAGGGAAAATCAATCAGTAAAGCATACACCTTATGAGTACAGTTACCACATTGTTCAAGAGGGAGATAGTATAGAAACAATTTCTTGGCAGCATGAAATGAAAGTTAGCGAATTGAAAAAAATTAATAATTTAACTTCTAATCGCTTAAGTGTCGGTCAAAAAATTCTTATTTCTAAAGTCCCAACTCAAGAAAAAGTTAATGTTGAACCGAATGAGGTAAGTAATGCCAATGTTGAGCGTTTATTAGATATTGCAAGAAGTTATCTGGGAGTTCCTAAATACTCACCCGAACATCGTGCGTTAGTCGATGCTTATAATCGGATTTATCCAAAACCGGTTGGTTACAGCTTGACGTATGATGATGATTGGTGTGATGCTTTTGTAACTCACATCGCAGATGAGGCCGGCCTTTCTCACTTAACTGGGCGAGAAGTAGGTGTTGAACGTCATAAAAACATTGTGAAGAATAAAGGAATTTGGATGGGGCTTACCAAGCCCAAGGCTGGAGATATTGTCTTCTTCAACTGGGATGGTTATCGTAACGGTTGGGGGCATCATATTGGAATCGTAGAGTCTTATAATAATGGATTAATTACAACTTTCGAAGGAAATACCAGAGTGAATGATTCCAAACTAATGGTCGCTCGCAAAGAGTTTGCATGGGATAGTATCTACATTCAAGGTTATGGACGTCCACGTTATTAAACATAAACTATTAAAAAGGTTGAACGTTGATAGACGTCCAACCTTTTTTACTTTGAATGACTATTATTACAATCTTTGAGAAGCTATTAAGATTATATTTCAATTTTAGATATATGTTTCTTCATTTATAATTGAATTGCAAAACATTCAATTAAATTATAAATGAAGAACTCCTAATGAAAGGTAATTTGTTGAAATCAAGTATAATAACTATTTCTATGTCAGCACTTGCTGCCGTTTCAGTCTCAAGTCTTGCGCCCAACAATTCCATCTATGCTCAAGAAAGCAATGTTTTATACGGAGCTACACAGTAAAAGCGGGTGATGCCAAATATCGCATTGCAATTAACCATGGCATGACGATGGATGAATTGGAAGAGTAAAATGGCTTAATAAGTAATTTAATCCATCCAGGTGATGTCTTAAAGGTACGCATTAAAGACAAGAAAGAACTTGAAAATAATCCAGTAGAAGAAGCAGAGACTAAAAACCTAGAGGATAATTCGAGACCTTTAGCTGATGAAATTGCAACAATCGGTCAATCAATAATCTGTGTATCTAAGGCGAAAACCTATATTGTTCGTCGAGGTGATCGGTTAGGCAAAATAGCTAATATGCACGCTTTATCATGATCGCTCTGTAGATGTCCCAAGATATTCAACTCTACCATATCATACCAATGAAAAGATCGTTGAAGGCAAGCGCTTAGCTGATAGTATTCAGAACTCATTAGTAGCTACAATTGGGGGGCTAGCTAGTCAAGGAATACACCCTCAAAACCTTCACGTGACACCTACTACAGACATGCCTGCAGCTTTAGTGGATCTTGGCTTTATGGATAATCCTACCGAATTGAAAAAAACTGACTGATTCCGTTTATCAAGCTAAATTAGTTGAGGGATTGATTAATGGTATTAATACTTACTTTAATGACTAAATAAAAATAAGACTTTGCAAATCATATTTGATTTTGCGAAGTCTTTTTATTTTAAAAGGGGCTGTATCATAAGTCTCAAACCGAAAAACCACTATAAACGTTGTTTAA
>NZ_JBNUPM010000039.1:0-2156 GCF_050409425.1 Facklamia sp. P13064
TATTTAAACAACGTTTATAGTGGTTTTTCGGTTTGAGACTTATGATACAGCCCCTCGCTGTAAATTTTAAGGGGGCTGAGAAGCCCTTTTGTCCCAGCCCCTTTTATTTTAGTAAGAATGCTTTCAGTTTAGCTGTTTTCGTAAGTTTCTAAGACGAGCTTGGCTGTATCGCTAGAAAGGGAATAATAAATTTTAGTTCCATCACGGTCCGCAGAGACAATTTTTGCTTCACGTAATTTACTAATGTGTTGAGAGACGGTAGATTGAGTTAATTCTAAATCTTGTTGAATTTTGCTGACATTCATAACACCGTTATTTTTTAATAGCAATGCGATTGAAAAACGAATAGGGTGTGATAAAAGTTTTAGTACATTAACATATCTAGCCATTTTTTTTGATTTCATTCCGTATGTTTGCATCTTTTCCCTCCATTTCTATCTATTTTTATGCCTAGTCAGATTGTATCACATATTTTACTTTTAAAGTAAGAATTTTTTGTGTTTTTTATATTACATTTAATTTTGCTTAAAATTTTTACTGATTATTAAATGGTGAAAATAGTAGATACTTATAATATTTTAGCTAGCAAGATAAGGATACCATTTTAAGTTGTAATAAGCAAAGGTTGTTTGAAAGTAGTGTATAAATGGTTTTTAGAATAGGTTTAAATTATAAAAATATGTAATTGTTTTATTTTTTAAACAATAAAGATCCTTCATATTAGTATGATAGTACTATTAAATAATCTTTAAACAATAAAATAAGCCAACGTATATGTTATTTTATTTATAACATAATTTTATAAAAGGCTTGAAGTGTATCTTGCTTGATTGATTGTAATATCACTGTAACCTATATTGCTATCTTTAATCGGTTTGCTTAATCATAGGTAACAAGTGCTAAAAAAACGTGCACTTATTAATAAACTTGTTTAAGATATCTTATATATTAATTTTAATAATAATTCACCAACAAGGTGATCATGTTAAGGAGTATTTATGAAAAAATCAATAATAAGTTTAGTTATCTCGTCACTATTGTTGCAAGTCGTAACTGTTCAACCAACTATCTTAGCTCAGGACGATAATTATCAAGGAAGTCTTGCGATGGTTTGGAAGCAGAGAACAGTTAATGAGATACGTCGTGTAATCAATCTAATGACTGAAAAACAAGATGGTGTCTATGTGATTCAATGGGGCGACACTTTAAGTAGTATTTCTGGAGCAACTGGTATATCGGTCAATGATTTGGCTCAAATCAACCAAATAGCTAATCCAGATTTAATCATAGCTGGAGCAGAGTTGCGTTTTAACTCAGATTCTGGGACGATCTCATATAGTCAAGGAGATGAAGAAGTAACAGTTACAGCTTATGAGACTGAAAGCAGTTCAATTAATACAAAGGCTCAAACAGAAGAGAGTCTCTTAGTAATTGAGGCAGCTGAAGACTTTGAAGAAGTTCAAGAAGAATTACCTACTTTTGAGGAAGCTATGCCTAATGAAGTTGTCGAAACAACTCGGGAAATTAGTGAAGAAATTCTTCCAGTTGTTGAAATGACTACCACGAGCAATGAAGTTATCGAGGAACAGCTGACTACTGAAGACTTTGAAACAACAGCCACTACAATTAAGTCTACTGATTTTAATACTGATTTAATTGAAACTAGCGTTTCAGATATTACAACTAGCATTACTACCAGTATTGAAACGACTAGTTATGTTGAATCTACCTATGAAGAAATAACTTTTGAAACGAATGAAGAAAGAGTTGAAACAACGCTTGTAGATAATAGCAGTACGGACCCTTATGCAGCGTTTGAAAGAATAGTTGCTGAGAAAGGTGTTTCTGATGTTGAGCAAGGTTATTGGAAGGCTATTATTAATCGTGAGTCCGGGTGGAATACATTTGCTAAAAATATGTCTTCTGGAGCATATGGATTACCACAAGCTTTACCAGGTAATAAAATGGCTTCTCATGGTGAAGATTGGCAAAGCAACCCTTATACTCAATTATCATGGATGTATGACTATATGGTAAGTCGTTACGGATCGATTTCTGGAGCTTGGTCACATTCTCAATCAAAAGGGTGGTATTAATAATTAAAGGGGGCTGTATCATAAGTCCATTTTTGCTATAACCTTTAAAATAAGACCCGA
>NZ_JBNUPM010000040.1:0-2018 GCF_050409425.1 Facklamia sp. P13064
TCATCCGGAGTGCCGCCATCTGGAGTCTCTTCATCCGGAGTGCCGCCATCTGGAGTCTCTTCATCCGGAGTGCCGCCATCTGGAGTCTCTTCATCCGGAGTGCCGTCATCTGGCGTATCGTCGTCAAGATTAATTAAAATATTTTCTTCCTTAAAGCCTAATTCCACCATTTTATTTTTGATGTTATCTGAAGCAACTTCTATTTTAACAGTACCTTTTATATTATCCGGAAGGTTAAAACTATCCTCTGCAAAAGTGGCATTTTTCGCCTTAATTATAATTTTTTTCAATGATCCAAGAGGTCCAGCAATAGTACTATTTGAAAATTCTTTGACTCCTTCTCCAAAAATAATAGTTGTTAAAGAATCTAAGCCATAAAAAGGATTCCTTCCTAAGCTATTTAACGATTTTGGTAATTCAACGCTCTCTAAAGATGGCATATAATAAAATGCCAACCTACCAATTTCTTCAAGTCCCTCATTTAGGTTAATTTTTTCTAACTTATCTGCATTTTTAAACGTAAAATCTCCTATTTTTTTAACATTTTTCCCAAATATTAACTCTTTAAGATTATCATTATTGTCAAAAGCATAATCGGCTATAAACACTACTTTTTCAGGAATCTCATAGTTTCTTTCAACTTTTCTCGACGGATATTTTATAAGATTTTTTTCATCTTTATTAAACAAAATTCCATCTATATCTTTAAAATTATTATTTGATGAACTTACCCTTATTTCTTCTAAATCAGGAGTTGTTATAAATGCTTCTTCTCCTATTGAGGTAACCCCTTTAGGAATGTAAAGTCGCTTCAATTTTTTGTTTGAAGAGAAAGCACCCTTACCAATAGTCTTTAAATTAGAAGCATCTCCAATTTCTAAATCCGTTAGATTCTCATTAAATGAAAAAGCTTTGTCTCCGATTGTTTCAACAGAATCCGGAATTATTATATTTTTTAGATTTGAGAAATAAAAAGCTTCTTTTCCTATATGCTTTAAGTTAGACTTTGGCAAAAACTCAACATTTCTGATGGTTTCAGCTGAAAAGAATGCTCGATCTTGAATCTTCAAGATTGAGTTGGGCACGATAACCTTCGAAACATTCGGACCCATTCGCTGACCAGATGATTCTTCAATTACACTATAGAATGCATTGCTAGCGATTTCCGTTACTGTAAATGTACCTTTTTCATTTTGAATAACATTAGAAATTCTTAAGGTATCATCATTCCATATGAGACTTTTTTCACCATCTCCTAATTGAACAGTTCCTACTCCGTCTTTATATGACAAGATTTTATAAACTAGGTTCTGGCTATCTGTAATAGTGCTTCCTAGGATTTGAGCGTTTTGATCATTCATGTAGGTTGACTTTAAATTCTCTTTTGAAAGATTAGTGTCAGTTTCCAAATAACTCTCCAAACTATTTTCAGATTCTCTTGAGGTCGTAGGCGCAAGTATTTCTGATGACCTATTACCTTCAAACTCTGTTTCTTTATCTTTAGAAACATTTTTTGGTTTTTTAAGATCAGAATCTAATAATTTTTCTCGGTCTTCATTATTGATAATACTATCCTTATTTTCATTTTTTATATCGTTTTTATCAGAGATTTTGTTTAAATCGTCTTGATTTTTTTCGTCAAAAGTCTCTGTTTGATGTCCCTCTGAAACCAGAACATCTTTTAACTCGCTTCTTACAGTAGTGCTTTCTGATGAAGCAACTTTATTATGTATATTCTCTATAGATGCCTTTATATTACTTTCATCTTCAGCAAATATCGCAGACTGCGAAACCAAAACAAAACTACTTATTGTTAACATGCTACCGATTAAGAATTTATTTTTATTCATAAACTTCCTCCAAAAACTATATTTTAGGTTAGCCTAAATAAATAATTAAGCATTACTAAAGATAGCATCCCTATTAAATTTTGTCAACGAGTGAATGATAAGTTCTCTCAAATTTTGTGTTAAACGTAAATGATAATGTCTCAAGAGAACACAAATCAAAATGTCCCA
>NZ_JBNUPM010000041.1:0-1869 GCF_050409425.1 Facklamia sp. P13064
AGGGTCTTTTATAGTGAGTAATGTTCGTATATCATGAGTCCTGGCACAGAGTCCTTTCTATTTTAGTTACCACTTTTAATAGATTGGACTTCTGTGTTTTTATGTAGCAAAAAATAGGGTGGAAGGAAGTGTTTTTCTTCCATCCACCCTATTTATTATAGAACTTTAAAAGCAGAGTAGGAAAGCAGAGCCAAGTAAAATAATGGATTGTGTAATTGAAATAAATTGGATATGAATTCAAAGCTTTGTTGTAAATACACTAATAAAAGTATATAATATAAGTGTAAATGCAACAAGGAGATGAATATAATGAATCATAGAAAGCAAATTGAAAGACATCTTAAAAAGTCAGGTGGTATTATAACATCTACTTATTGCAGAGAAAATAATATACCTACAGTATATTTAAGTAGACTAGTAAAAGAAGGAAAATTGTTTAGAGTTCAAAAAGGAATATATATTACTAAAGATGGTGATTATGATGATTACTATTTTTTTCAATATCAGTATAAAAAGGCAATATTTTCCTATGAGACAGCTTTGTTTATACTTGGAGTAACGGACAAAATTCCATGGATAATGGATGTTACAGTTTACAATGGCTATAAATTTAATGAAAAGCAAGATACACTTAATGTTAATTATGTAAAAAAATCTATTTATGACTTAGGCATTATCCAGAAAAAGACAATGTTTGGAAATACTGTTAATGTTTATTCCTACGAAAGAACACTTTGTGATTTTATTTCTAACAAAGAAAAAATGGATGTTGAAGTTTATGTAAAACTCATTCGTTCATATTCTAAATATAAGGATAAGGATATACATTCTCTTTATGAAATAGCAAGAAAAATGGGAATAGAAGATAAAGTAAAGGAAGTTATGGAGGTGGTATATGAATAAAGCAAAACTAACCGCTATTTGTCACAAGATAAGCAAAGAAACTGGACTTCCATTTAATTCAGTAATGCTATATTATTTTTTGGAAAGCATATTAAAAAAATTATCACAGAGTAAATATCATGAAAACTTTGTTTTTAAAGGAGGTTTTCTTCTATCTAATGTAGTAGGTATAGATTCAAGAAGTACAGTAGATATAGACTTTCTTTTGAGAAATATGCACTTATCAGAAGAAAATATATTAAAAATATTACAAGAAGCACTGGAAACAAAATCTTCAGATGATATATTCTATAAAACACATGGAATAAGTACAATTAAGGAAGATGACCAGTATGGAGGGTTTCGTGTAAGTATACTTTGTAGAATGGAGAATATAAGACAAATCGTACCTCTTGATATTGCAACAGGAGATGTTATTACACCCTATCCCATAGACTATAAATATATAAGTGCTTTTGGACAAAAAGATATTTTAATTAAAGCTTATCCCATAGAAACAATATTAGCAGAAAAAATTTAAACAATTTATTCAAGAGGATTTTTAAATAGCAGAAGAAAGGATTATTATGATCTTTATATAATTTATAAATTAAAAGATAAGGAAATAGAGATTGATATATTAAAAGAGGCTTGTATTCAAACATTTAACTATAGAAAAACGGAATTTGATACAGATAAAATCATCAGTCTAATGGAAATGTTAAAAGCAGATGAAGCTTTTTTAAAAAGGTGGCAAGCGTATTCGAAGAAAAATCTCTACGCTAGAGACATAAAGTTTGAAGATGCCATAGATAATGGAATAAATATTATAGAAAAAATATAAAATCAGTAGAGCTATGAAAAGATGAGAGATTGAAGATTTAAGGCTCTATGTCAAATAAGGTTGATGCTATCCAAGGAGATTAAGCCACTAACGGTTGCTTGGTCTCCTTTTCTTTTCTTCCTGACACATATAATCTTGATATT
>NZ_JBNUPM010000042.1:0-1562 GCF_050409425.1 Facklamia sp. P13064
GGTTCTATAATTTATAGGGTTGATGGCCGAAGGCCTCAACTCTATTTTTTACTTTAGGGTACAAAAAAGGACAGATCTCCTGTATATTATAAGCGACTAAACCACAATAAAGGAGAGCTGTCCCATGTCACACATTATATCATCTTTACTCGGATTAAACGATAAAAACATCACAATTAATGACCAAAAATTTTCAAAAATTTCGATTAAAGGCCGTTTATCTTTCTTATTAACAGGTCAATTAATAGAGCCTATTAGTCATTGCCCTTGTTGTGGGCAATCAGCAATTAACTATTCAATCGTTAAAAATGGCTCTCGTACATCGCGCATTCAATTAATACCGATGGCAGGTTATCCCACTTATTTAGATTTAAAAAAACAGCGTTATTACTGTAAATCTTGTCACTCATCCTTTACCGCTCAAACGCCTGAAGTCGCTCGTCACTGTCATCTATCTAATCATTTGAAACGATATATCGCTGATCAGTTAACACATACGATATCAGAAACTTATATCGCTCAACTGGTGCATGTATCGATTCATACAGTCCGTCGTGTGACGAATCAAATGGCACAGCACCTTCAATTCAAACCGCTACATTCCTTACCACAACACCTTTGTTTTGATGAATTTAAAAGTGTTCGAACGATTGATGCTGCGATGAGTTTCATTTACTGTGACGCTAAAACGCATCGATTAGTTGATTTGTTCTTTGATCGCAAACAGTCTTCATTAATCCGTTATTTTCAACAATTTCCGTTGGAAACCCGTCAATCGGTTCAAACGATAACGATTGATATGTACCGACCGTATATGGATTTAATTCAAAAAGTTTTTCCAAAAGCACAAATTATTATTGATAAATTCCATCTCATTCAAGCTTTAAATCGTGAGCTGAATCGGACACGAATTCATGTGATGAACACCTTCCGAAACAAAGACAATCGACTGTACAATAAACATAAACGCTACTGGCGCCTAATCATGACACCAAGAAATAAATTACACACCACTACTTATCAGCGCTATCGATTATTTGATTGGATCACAAACACCAGTGGTATCGTTGATTATTTATTAGCATCAAGTAGCGAATTAAAAGTCACTTACGAGGTCGTTCATCATTTAAGAGAAGCCCTTCAAGACCTTCGAATCGATCGATTTGAGTTTTGGGTCAACTATGGCCTAACATTACCCGTTTCAAAAAAATTAAAGACCGTTTTAAGAACCTTTAAACGCTATCACACTTTTATTCAAAACACCTTTAACTATTCAACCTTAACGAATGGCCCAATTGAAGGGCTAAACAATAAAATCAAGGTGCTGAAACGAAATGCCTATGGCTATCGTAATTATTCACATTTTAAAAATAGAATTTTATTGATGATGCGCTTATACTTGCCCAATCAATCATCTACGTCGGTTGCTTTTTGACAATTTATCTCATAATAAAACCGGTCGATCATTCATGCGCTTATAATAATTGTTGATCTGTAAAAAAAGAGGTGAAGTAACCAGTCGGTTACCTCACCTACTCATCAACCCTATTTGACAAAGAGCC
>NZ_JBNUPM010000043.1:0-1493 GCF_050409425.1 Facklamia sp. P13064
CTATAATAAATGATGAAAAGGATAGGAGGGAAAATGATGGGAGATTATCTTACAGTGAAAGAAAAGCATTATTATGAAACAATTAAACAAGTCGTGAACGGTAAAAAAACAAAACAACGCGCGGAGGTCGAACTCGCTCTTTCTCGCCGTCAAATCAACCGATTGATTCAACGTTATTTATCGAAAGGACGTCGAGGTTTTCAGCATGGGAACTGTGGCAGGTCCCCTTCCACCAAGATTTCACCTTCTCTTAGAAAACAAATTGTGTCTATCTATCAAACAAAATATGCGTCATTTAATTTTAAACATTTTCATGAGTTTTTAGTGAAAGAAGAAGGCTTTTGTCTTTCTGAATCTTCCGTTCGAAACATTTTGTCTCAAGCTCATATTCTTGCTCCCAAAGCTCGTCGTTCAACGAAGCGCCGATGGAAAAAACAATTGCTAAACAAACAAAACAAATCGACTCTCACCCAACGCGAACTCTCCCTGTTGAAAGAGGTCCAATTAGTCGAAGGAAAGAAAGCGCATCCTTCTCGCTCCCGCAAAAAATATGCCGGAGAATTAATTCAAATGGATGCTTCTCAACATGTTTGGTTTGGAACAGAAAAAGCCTTTTTACACGTCGCCATTGATGATGCTTCGGGAGAGATTGTCGGTGCTTTCTTTGACAAGCAAGAAACTTTAGCTGCTTATTATGAAGTTTCTGCTCAGTTTCTAGAAAACAAAGGCATTCCTGTTGAAATTTTGACCGATAATCGCACTATCTTTAAGGCTGGGAGAAAAGAAAAAGGCTCTCTGTCTGACCAGAGAACCTTAACACAGTATGGATATATGTGCCAAAACTTAGGGATTGTCCTGTCGACGACTTCAATCCCCCAAGCTAAAGGACGCGTGGAACGCGTGTTTAACACACTTCAAGACCGCTTAATCAGCGAAATGCGTCTGGCTAATATCCAAACCTTAGCGGAAGCGAATCACTTCTTGATTCAATTTATTCCTCTATTTAATCAGCGATTTGCTTTCCAACTTAAAGATAACCGAAATGTCTTTCAAAAGATAGACCCTTGCGTTAATTTGAACTATTTACTTTGTCGACATGATTTCAGAGTTGTAAATGCGGGACATTCCATTCGCTATCATCGCCAAACTTACCAATGTGTCGATGACTCAGGTAACGTTCAATACCTTCCTCCACATACGCGTGTGATGGTCATTGAGACGCGTAATCTTGAGTTATATGCCAATTATCAAGAGACCTTGTATCCACTCAAGATCGTTCCTGAACATGAACGTTATTCGAAAGAATTCGATACACCGCCTCCTAAAACTAAGCCAAAAGTCATTCCTATCCCGCCTTTATCTCATCCATGGAAAGCAGCCTCTTATCAGCGGTATCTTAAGCAATTGAAGCAGACACATCCAGTATAAAAGAAGAACACTCGAGGAAAAAGATGAGAATAGAAATTCTCACTTTTTCCTCGAGTTCACCAAGC
>NZ_JBNUPM010000044.1:0-1342 GCF_050409425.1 Facklamia sp. P13064
GGGGGATTAGCTCAGCTGGGAGAGCGCCTGCTTTGCACGCAGGAGGTCAGCGGTTCGATCCCGCTATTCTCCATTTTTTGGCGGTGTAGCTCAGCTGGCTAGAGCGTCCGGTTCATACCCGGGAGGTCATGGGTTCGATCCCCTTCGCCGCTATCTAAGGCCGGACCTTTAGCTCAGGTGGTTAGAGCTCCCCGCTCATAACGGGGTGGTCGTAGGTTCGAGTCCTACAAGGTCCATTATGCATTATGGATTTTGCCATTGGTTAACGGAGGATTACCCAAGTTCGGCTGAAGGGAACGGTCTTGAAAACCGTCAGGCGTGTAAGAGCGCGCGTGGGTTCGAATCCCACATCCTCCTTTGAGAATATGCGGGTGTAGTTTAGTGGTAAAACCACAGCCTTCCAAGCTGTTGTCGGGAGTTCGATTCTCCTCACCCGCTTTATTGATAATGGGCCTGTAGCTCAGCTGGTTAGAGCGCACCCCTGATAAGGGTGAGGTCGGTGGTTCGAGTCCACTCAGGCCCATAGCAATAATTAATTGTTATTTTGAATTGGCTTATGGGGAAGTACTCAAGTGGCTGAAGAGGCGCCCCTGCTAAGGGTGTAGGTCGGTTTATACCGGCGCGAGGGTTCAAATCCCTCCTTCTCCGTTATTCTTATATACTTGCCAATGAGTTTTGATATTGGCCCGTTGGTCAAGCGGTTAAGACACCGCCCTTTCACGGCGGTAACACGGGTTCGAGTCCCGTACGGGTCATTACAATTTAATGGAGGATTACCCAAGTCCGGCTGAAGGGAACGGTCTTGAAAACCGTCAGGCGTGTAAAAGCGCGCGTGGGTTCGAATCCCACATCCTCCTTTTTAATATTATCGCGGGGTGGAGAAGCTGGCATCTCGTCGGGCTCATAACCCGAAGGTCGTAGGTTCGAATCCTACCCCCGCAATTTTTTTACTTTTTATCTTGGTCCGGTGGTGTAGGGGTTAACATGCTTGCCTGTCACGCAGGAGATCGCGGGTTCAAATCCCGTCCGGACCGTATACTTGCGGGTGTAGTTTAGTGGTAAAACCACAGCCTTCCAAGCTGTTGTCGGGAGTTCGATTCTCCTCACCCGCTTACTCAGACTCTAAAGTCTTTTTTATGTCTAAAAAGAGTTTCTTTCTATTTTACTAATCCCCCCTAATTCCGTATCCGGATTAAGGGGGTTTTAGTCTCTATGGGCTCTATGTCCAATAGGGTTGATGCTATCCAAGGAGATTAAGCAATTAACGGTTGCTTGGTCTCCTTTTCTTTTCTTCCTGACACATATAATCTTGATATTAAAAGAATTCTATTTTTGAAATGGG
>NZ_JBNUPM010000045.1:0-859 GCF_050409425.1 Facklamia sp. P13064
GTAGAATCGTTCCCCATCTTCTCGGTGACTTCTTTCAACTATGCCGTTCTGCCATGGAGAATAGGGACGGGTCTTGAGATACTCTATCTCCTTACTCTCTAATATCTCCTCAAAGATGGTTAGTTTATCGGTAACATCTGGATCATTGGTAAATTCACGCCCATTATCTGTTTGAACCTTCGTGATATCAAAGCCTAGACACGCTTCTAACTCTAATAAAAATAAAGCGGTATTGGTGACCGTTTTTTCATCCACAATCTCACAGTAGCGTTTGCGCGAATACTCATCGATCGCTGTGATTTGATAATAACGAATGCCTTTCGAATCAAACTTAAGACAATGCATGGGCACATATTTGATATCGATTTGTACCTTTTCGCCTGGATAAGTTACTTGGGTCGGTTTCCATCTAGACTTGGGATATTTTTTCTTAGCATCCGCTACGCTCTTATTCCAACCCTGCTCACGAATCTGTTTGCACATACTATCATAACTACGTGAATAACCTTCACGCTGACATTGAACATAAACTTCCGCGAGCCCTTCATGACCATAGCGTTGATATTTTGCTTTAATTATTTGTAGTTCGTTATCGGTATGCTGATTAGGGTGTGAGTGAGGACGTCGTGATTGATTTCTTATACTCTCCCAACTTCCGTCATATCGATCACGCCAACGTTTTACATTTTGTCGAGACGTATGATAACGCCGAGCTGCTGCTGCATTATTATCATGTTCGATGGCATACTCTACAATTCTTTTTCTTAATCGCATTTCTTCTGTTATAATATTTTTCATGGGAGCTTCCTTTCGCTAAGTTGTTTGTATATCTTTAGTGTAACAGAAGCTCCCTATTTTT
>NZ_JBNUPM010000046.1:0-852 GCF_050409425.1 Facklamia sp. P13064
TGATGTGAACCTCAAAAGTTGGAGTTTGTATTTAAACGGTTAATTGAATGGTATAGATTCGGTATTCAAACAAAGACATACCGCTCAATTTTTGTTTTATTCTTCTATGATTATAGTGGTGAATATATTGATTAATCTTATTCATCAGTTTCTTATAACTTGTCAGTGGTTCTCCATAATAGGCCTTAAATACAGTTTCTGCCCATCAGCTGTCTTGAACAGCTGTCACATCAGCGATTAATTTTTGAAGAGGATATTTTGCACTAAAGCGACGATTGAGGGGGTTGGGAGCAATTGTTCCTTTGTAAGAGCTATAGCGACGTGACTTTCGCCAGAATTTTGTAAGTTTTAAGCCGAGCTTATTCATGATTCGTAAAGCTTTTTTAGGGTTAATTTTTTGATGGTGTGTTTTGTATAATTCAGCCGTAATTCGTCGATAACTATAGGTTTCATAGAGTTCGTGAAATATTTGTTGAGTCTTTTCTTCTAATTCAGAATCATCAGTAACTTTATTCTTTTGACGAAGTCCGTTTTTATTAAGTTTCTTTACCACTTTGGGCGGCCTTTCTATCGGTCTATTCAGAGCTTTAGAATCCCCTTCAAGATAAACGCCTTTGCAATTAGCTAGCATTGATGGATTCGTAAGGTTAAAGGCGATTGCCGTTTCTTTATAGGAAGCAGCTATTCTTTGCTTAAAGTGTAAAACATTCAGCTTAAAAATCTAAAGAATAATCTGCTTTTCCTTGAATTGCTTTTAACCCATTTGCCCCCTATCTTTTATAAGTGTAAACCCGATTCTTGACTAAAGAAGGTGAAGGAATCCCCTATTTTTTGTTAAAGCCTAGTAACCTA
>NZ_JBNUPM010000047.1:0-842 GCF_050409425.1 Facklamia sp. P13064
GAATTAGCTCAGCTGGGAGAGCGTCTGCCTTACAAGCAGGATGTCGGCGGTTCGATCCCGTCATTCCCCACTCTTGACTCGTTAGCTCAGTCGGTAGAGCAACTGACTTTTAATCAGTGGGTCGCAGGTTCGAATCCTGCACGGGTCATATTCCTAAATGGAAACATCAAGGAATTTTAATTTGCGGGTGTGGCGGAATTGGCAGACGCACCAGATTTAGGATCTGGCGCCTTCGGGCGTGGGGGTTCAAGTCCCTTCACCCGCACTTGCATTTTGATCACTTATGATTTATAATTAGAAATCCTAAGTTATATTATGCCGGCTTAGCTCAGTTGGTAGAGCATCTGATTTGTAATCAGAGGGTCGAGGGTTCAAGTCCTTTAGCCGGCACTTTTGCGGAAGTAGTTCAGTGGTAGAACACCACCTTGCCAAGGTGGGGGTCGCGGGTTCGAACCCCGTCTTCCGCTTTGCCAAGATACATTTAGGCTTTTAAAGCCGGGGTGGCGGAATTGGCAGACGCACAGGACTTAAAATCCTGCGGTGAGTGATCACCGTGCCGGTTCGACTCCGGCCCTCGGCATTTCACTTTATTGTGAATGATAAAATATTTTGCACCCGTGGCTCAACTGGATAGAGTACCTGACTACGAATCAGGCGGTTGCAGGTTCGAATCCTGCCGGGTGTATTAGAGTAAAACGGGAAGTAGCTCAGCTTGGTAGAGCACTTGGTTTGGGACCAAGGGGTCGCAGGTTCGAATCCTGTCTTCCCGATTTATTTATTCTTATATGGGGGATTAGCTCAGCTGGGAGAGCGCCTGCTTTGCACGCAGGAGGTCAGCGGTT
>NZ_JBNUPM010000048.1:0-756 GCF_050409425.1 Facklamia sp. P13064
CCATTACGATTACCAATCCAGATGGCACTCAAACAACGACTACTGTAACAAATGGTGCAGACGGCAAAGACGGAGTAGATGGTAAATCACCAACCATCAAGCAAACCCCACTCAAAGATCAAGATGGTAATGTTATAGGAGTAACTATTACCATTACAGATAGTGACGGAAAAGTGACAACTGAAAACATCTTAAATGGCAAAGATGGTCAGACGCCTAAGGTTGAGGTAACACCTGGAAAAGATACAGAAGGTAATTCGGGCTATACCATTATCATTACGAAGCCAGATGGTTCCACACAAGAAGTTTTTGTAAAAGATGGTAAAGACGGTAAGGATGGTAAAGATGGAGTGGATGGTAAATCACCAACCATCAAGCAAACCCCACTCAAAGATCAAGATGGTAATGTTATAGGAGTAACTATTACCATTACAGATAGTGACGGAAAAGTGACAACTGAAAACATCTTAAATGGCAAAGATGGTCAGACGCCTAAGGTTGAGGTAACACCTGGAAAAGATACAGAAGGCAATTCGGGCTATACCATTATCATTACGAAGCCAGATGGTTCCACACAAGAAGTCTTTGTAAAAGATGGCAAAGATGGTAAGGATGGTAAAGACGGTAAGGATGGTAAAGACGGTGAATGTGGAGTGTGTCCAATACCAGACCCAGATCCAACACCAGATCCAGATCCAACGCCAGATCCAGATCCAACACCAGATCCAGATCCAACACCAGATCCAGATCCAACGC
>NZ_JBNUPM010000049.1:0-742 GCF_050409425.1 Facklamia sp. P13064
CAGAGTCCTTTCTATTTTAGTTACCACTTTTAATAGATCGGACTTTTGTGTTTTTATGTAGCAAAAAATAGGATGGAAGGAAGTGTTTTTTTCTTCCATCCACCCTATTTATTATAGAACTTTATTTATTCAGCCTCTTTGACGTTAATAGAAAGTAAGAAAAGCTTTGCCTAGCTTATTTAGTATCCATTTTTTGTAACTCGAAGTCTTTAGGAATTAAAACTGTGTCAATGATATGAATAACTCCATTGGAAACTTCTAAATCGGTAGAAGTAATCATCGATTCACTGATCATCGGCTCGTCTTCTGAAAAATCGAAGGCCACTTTTTCTCCATTAACAGTTTCAACAGATTTTCCGTCTTTTAAATCTTCAGCCAAAATTTTACTAGCCACCAGGTGATAAGTTAATAGTTTATTAAGATCAGGCTGTGTTAGTAGCTCTTGCTCCGTGATATCAAGCTCTTCTAATAATTGCTCAAAAGCTTCATCCGTTGGGGCGAAGAGGGTATATGGTTCGTTTTCTTGTAAGATTTCAACTAAATTAGTTTTTTCAAAAGCAGCCGCTAAAATACTGAAATCATCATTATCTTGAAGGGTGGCAACAATATCCTTTTGTTTATGTATGTCTTCTTTAGAACTTATTTCTTTGGTACTTTCTTCTTTAGAACTCTCTTTTTTAGAGCTTATTTCTTTGGTACTTTCTTCTTTAGAGCTTATTTCTTTGGTACTCTCTTCTTTAGA
>NZ_JBNUPM010000050.1:0-713 GCF_050409425.1 Facklamia sp. P13064
GTTAATTGCTTAATCTCCTTGGATAGCATCAACCCTATTGGACATAGAGCCAAAATATTATCACCTTGATTTTAAAATTTGAATAGTTTTATTACAAATCGTTCAAACATCTTAATTTTCTTCTTTTTTTCTGCCTCCTACTGCAATTAATCCTAATCCACTTAATATTGAAAGAGCAGCACCTGAAAACAGAACAAGTTGATCAGACTCTCCCGTATTCGGTAAAACTCCGGCTTTGGAAGGTGAATCATCAGATTTTTCAGGGATATTTGGATCACCATTATCTCCATCATTTTCTGAATCTGAGACAGAAACAATAACTGGAACTTCAAATATTTCAAACGAACCATCTGGATAAGTAACTTTAACTAAACCGATGTATTTACCTGGCTTAGTATAGTCTATTACTCCTTCTGGTGTCACATCTTCAAACGTGGGTTGTCCTGGATACTTAGGATCTTCTACGTACCCTGGAATCGTTACATTGTCAGTTAAGTCTACTGTTCCGCCTGATTGAATCACTTCAGGTGAAACAATAGGTTCATACTTATCAGCTTGAGTTTCATCTGAGGTTGGTGTCGTTACAGTAACTGTCACATCCACAATTTCTGTTGAACCGTCTGGATAAGTTACCTTCACCTGACCAATGTATGTTCCCGGCTTAGTATAGTCTATTACTCCTTCTGGTGTCACATCTTCAAACGTGGGTTGTC
>NZ_JBNUPM010000051.1:0-671 GCF_050409425.1 Facklamia sp. P13064
AGATAAATTATCATAACAAGTGCAACGTTCAATAAACGCAGAGTTCATTAGCTATATTAATAGGTAAATAACCAAACAAAACAGATTAAAAGGAGCCATTAACTATGAGTTATAACCATCTTACCATGGAAGAGAGAGCTTGTATTTATCAATTTTAAATTTATGAAGGAGTATCATAAAAATTGCTAAAACATTAAGAAGATCTCTTAGTACAATTTCAAGAGAAATAAAAAGCAATTCTTCAAACATTAAGGTTCGTAGACGAAAAGAGAGACATAGAAAAAGCAAGTATTGTTTTGTAACACTGCAGAAAGAAGATCCAGATATTACATAGCAATATTAGTAGAAAATAGAAAGTCGGAAAATGTCACATCGGCAATCATTAATGCGCTAAAAGATCTTGTAAAAACAATAACATTTGACAGAGGCGAAGAATGTTCAGAATTTGAGCAAACAGAAGAGGAATTAGGCTGTAAGACATATTTCTATGATCCTTAGTGTGCTAGGCAAAAGGTACAAATGAAAACAGCAATGAGCTTTTAAGAGAGTTTTATCCTGAAGAAATGGATTTGTCAAAAGTAAGTAAAGATGGTTTACACAATAACCTAGAGTTAATGAAAAATAGACCAAGGAAAGGTATAAAATATAAACCACCTAAAGAAGAACTTTTT
>NZ_JBNUPM010000052.1:0-659 GCF_050409425.1 Facklamia sp. P13064
TAAACAACGTTTATAGTGGTTTTTCGGTTTGAGACTTATGATACAGCCCCTTTTTATTACAAATATTACGAATGCGTATTATTCATTATTTTTACACAATGATATGATATGCTTTGTAAGTGAAGTCAACCGAATTAATAAAGGAGGATCCATAATGAGACACAAAGCAATCAAGACAAGCCTATTGTCTATTTCAATGTCAGTATTAGCTACAGTAGCAGTTACTCAAATAGATAACTTACCAAGTGTTTATGCCCAAGAAAGTAATTATGCAATCGGTAGTTATACGGTACAGGCCGGCGACGGAGTTTATCGTATCGCGGTTAATCATGGAATGACTATGGATGAGTTGAAGGAATTAAATGGTTTAACTAGCAACCTAATCCATCCAGGAGATGTACTGAAGGTATGGGTGAAGAATGCTCATTCAGTTGTAGAAAATCAGGCAGATATTAAAGAGGAGACAACAGAAACACCTACAACAAAAACAGAAACAAGTCCGACAATTAATCAAAATGTTTCTACTAATCAACCAGCAGTATTTGTATCTCATGCAAAAACTTACACCGTACGTTCAGGCGATTGGTTAGCTAGAATAGCTGACATGCATGGGATTACGGTTGCGCAATTGAAGTCTTGGAATAATCTAAGAAGTGACT
>NZ_JBNUPM010000053.1:0-645 GCF_050409425.1 Facklamia sp. P13064
TTCAGACTGTAGACAAAGTCCTCTAAATCACCAACCTATGGTGATTTAGAGGGCTTTTTGATATATAATAAAAAGAAAACGGGTGATTTCTATGATGTCCACTAATGCAGAAAGTAAAACGTTCGAAGCACGTCATCAGATGGCTTTTCATGCGCTCGAAGACCTTGTTCCAGAAGAACATCTTCTGAGAAAAATTGATCGACATATTGATTTTTCTTTTATTTATGAACTGGTAGAAGATGTTTATTGCTTAGATAATGGACGTCCGAGCATTGACCCAGTGACACTGATTAAAATCCCTATCATTCAATATCTCTTTGGTATTCCAAGTATGCGCCAAACCATTCAAGAAATTCAGGTGAATGTCGCATATCGTTGGTTTTTAGGGTTATCTCTCACTGACCCAGTGCCACATTTTTCAACTTTTGGAAAAAATTATAAGCGTCGTTTCGAAGGGACAAGTATCGCCCAACAGATCTTTAGCCAGATTCTCACACAGTGTTTTGAAGCGGACATGATTGATTCTAAAGCTATTTTCATTGACGGCACCCATGTTAAAGCTTGTGCCAATGGCCGAAAGTATACGAATAAAGAAGTGATCGTCCAAGCAAAATGGTTGGCAGAGGAAATGATGGAAGCCGTTCA
>NZ_JBNUPM010000054.1:0-561 GCF_050409425.1 Facklamia sp. P13064
GGGGCTGTATCATAAGTCCATTTTTGCTATAACCTTTAAAATAAGACCCGAGATAAAATGTCCACGCATTTTATCTCGGGTCTTTATTTTTTCTTGTTCTTGGATATATAACACCAGTTTATTGATATTGTATGCCAGTAATGCAATGCCTAATTCAATTTTCACCTTCCGTCTGCCTCGAAGGTGGACTCGGGTGAAACCTAAAGAACCCTTGAGATAGCCAAAGGCAGTTTCAACATCGATTTTTCGGCGGGCATAAATGGCTTGGGTGGTTTCTTCTTCAGCCAGTGCACGTTGTTTAGCTTTAAAATATTCCCAAGAAGGATTGACGCTGATTTTTCGGATGGAACCTTTCGGAGTAAATGCGGCTTCAATGCGTTCGCCTCCTGAAGTGTGCGTTTCAGCTTTGTATTCTTTGAATTGTTGAATCTCGTCATAATGATTTTTTCGCTCACGGTAAGCACTGAAATTGAAACGTACCCCTTGAAGGTCAATATAATAATCATCTGCTTCATGATAAGTCCAATTGAAGACTTTCTTTTCATCGGATTGCCATTTTTT
>NZ_JBNUPM010000055.1:0-508 GCF_050409425.1 Facklamia sp. P13064
TATCATGAGTCCTGGCACAGAGTCCTTTCTATTTTAGTTACCACTTTTAATAGATCGGACTTTTGTGTTTTTGTGTAGCAAAAAATAGGATGGAAGGAAGTGTTTTTTTCTTCCATCCACCCTGTTTATTATAGAGCCTAAATTTCACAAGAAAAGAGGGCTAGCAAATAAGCTAGTCCTCTCTATTTGCCTAGGGAGCTAGAATGTTGCACGAAATATTATGCAATATTTAGTGATTATTTTTATTAAAAACCTATAATGTTAAGGTTTATAAAAATTTTTAATAGTATATATTTATTTATATGGAGACGATCGGTCTCGAACCGACGACCTCTACAATGCCATTGTAGCGCTCTCCCAACTGAGCTACGCCCCCAATATAGAAATACACATATATCTTACGCAATTTTGAAATATAAGTCAATAGTTGAAAAAACATTATCCTAATTGTTCCTCTAGAGTTGTCAAACATATGTTACACAAGGTGCTTCTAAATGGGCATGCTTAT